>NZ_BAABJQ010000034.1:0-90437 GCF_039543385.1 Rugosimonospora acidiphila | reverse complement strand
TGCGCCGGGCGCGCGCGGTCGAGACGCAGGTGCGCCGCCGGACCTGGCGCGCCCCGGGCAGCGGCCCGGATGGGCAGCGCCGAGACCCGTCGGTCCGGGCGCTGTCCGACGCGCTCGGCGACCGGGTGCTGCTCGAACTGCTGGCGGTCGACGGCGCCCTGCACGCGCTGGTCGTCGACCGTGGGCGCGTGCGCCACCGCCGGCTCGGGCCGCTGGCGCCGGTCGTCGGGGAGCTGGACGCGCTGCGGTTCGCGCTGCGCCGGCTGCTGCTGCGGCGGGGCAACGACGCGGCGGCCACCGCGAGCGCGGCGCACGGCCTGGCGGCGCTGGATGCCGCGCTGCTGGCTCCGGTGGCCGACCTGATCGGGGACCGGCGGCTGGTACTGGTGCCCACCGGCGCCCTGCACGCGCTGCCCTGGCCGATGCTGCCCCGGTTGCACGGCCGGCCGGTGTGCGTCACCCCGTCGGCGACCCTGTGGTGGCGGGCCCAGGCGGCCGGGGCGGATGGGTCTCGGCCGGGGCGGCCGGACGGCGACCGGCTGGTGCTTGGCGACCGGCTGGTGCTCGGCGACCGGCTGGTGCTGGTCGCCGCCCCGTCCGCCCTGCAGGCGCAGGACGAGGCGCGGGAGATCGCCGCGCGGGTACCGGGGGCGAGGGTACTGGCGGGGGAGCGGGCGCGGGTTCCCGACGCGCTGGCGGCGCTGGACGGCGCGGGTACCGGGCACATCGCCGCCCATGGTGAGTTCCGGACCGACAATCCGCTGTTCTCGTTCCTGATGCTCGCCGACGGGCCGCTGACCGTGTACGACCTGTCGGCGATGCGCCGGCCGCCGGCGCTGCTGGTGCTGTCCGGCTGCGATACCGGCCAGCCCGCCGTGCGGCCGGGCGACGAGCTGATGGGACTGGTGGCCGCGCTGCTCGGCATGGGTACCCGCGCGGTCATCGCGAGCACCGGCACGGTCCTGGACGGCGCCACCCGGGCGCTGATGACCGACGTGTACGCGCACCTGGAGGCGGGCCGGTCGCCGGCCGACGCGCTGGCCCGCGCCCAGGCGGCGGCCGACGAGTCGGTGCGGGCCAGCACCGCCAGCTTCGTGTGCTTCGGGGCTGGCTGATCCGGTTTTGACGGATTCGCGACTGGGCACGGCGGCCGGCGCCGGGGCCGTCGGGTACGCGACTGCGGCGGCGTCCCGGATGGCGGGTAATGGCGCCATCGGCCGGTGGGCGATCCGGCGCTGGCACACGCCGCGCAGCTGCCCGACCCGGCCGCGCACAGCCGAAGGAGCAGCCTCATGTCCCAGTACTCACCCACACCCGTGCCGACCACGCCCACCCAGACCAAGTACCCGTGGCGGGCGGTCGCCCGTACGGTGTTCGCCGGCATCATCGGCGGCCTGACGCTGCTGCCCGAGATCGCCGCCGACGCGCACATCGGCACCGTGCCGACCGTGGCTCAGGTGCTCGCGGTGACCGGCGCGATCACGCGGATACTGGCGCTGCCGAGCGTGGACGCCTGGCTCACCACGTACCTGCCGTGGCTGGGCGCGGCCCCCTCGCGGCCGTCTGCCCCGTAGCCTCCGCCCCGTAGTCCCCCGCCCACGCAGCCCCCGACCTGGGGCCTCCGTTCCGGCGGGGCGGGGGATCGGTGAATGGGGTACCGAGTTGCCGCCGGTGGCCCGGTGATGTACCGTAAAGGTGGCCCCATGGGTTGTCTGTGTGTGACGGCAGCACCCGTTATTGATGATCAATCGGGCCCTGCTGATAGCCAGACCTCATAGCCAACGGGGCTGGCATGCGCGATCCGTTCCAGGATTGATCCGTTGCGGATCGGATCCTGACGGGGATCGCCCAAAATGTTCTGTTTGTCCGCCGGATCTGCTTCCGGCGTGGGTTTGGGAATGTTGCCAGTCGGCGACGCTACGTGCGTCGGCCGCCACGCACGTCGGTGAACAACGCACGCGGTGATCAATACAAGCGGTGATCAACGTAGGCCGTGATCAATGTGCGCCAGCGGCCAGCGTGCGCCAGCGGCCAGCGTGCGCCGGTGGCCAGCGTGCGCCGGTGGCCAACGTGTTTCAGCGGCCAGCGTGTCCCAGCGGCCAGCGTGCGCCGGCAACCGGCGAAGGCCACCGCCCGATTTTCACGTCGCCTTCTCATCGAAGGGAAACCATGACAGCGACACAAGTTCCGGAACGCACCGCCGATGCGCGGCGCACCCGGCGCCGGCAGCCGTCCGGCGCACGTACCACTACCGCCGGCAACGGCGGTGCCGGCAAGCCGGCGAGGGACTCCGCCGAGGAGGCCCTGATCCCCGTCAGCGGGATCCTGGACATCCGAGACAGCCAATGGTTTGACAGCAGTCGTTTTGACGGTTACGGGCTGCTGCGCGTCTCCGGCTACGGGGCGGGACCCGACGACGTCTACGTGTCCACCACCCAGATCCGCCGGTACGGGCTGCGCCCCGGCGACCTGATCACCGGGGCCGTGCGGCCGGCCGGCGAGGACCAGCCGCGGCAGGGTGGCCGGCGGGACCGGCACCACCCGCTGACCCGGCTGGACACCGTCAACGGCACGGACCCCGAGCAGGCCCGGCACCGGCCGGAGTTCTACCGGCTGACTCCGCTGTACCCGCAGGAGCGGCTGCGGTTGGAGACCGAGCCGCGCGTGCTGACCACCCGGGTCATGGACCTGGTGATGCCGATCGGCAAGGGGCAGCGGGCGCTGATCGTGTCGCCGCCGAAGGCCGGCAAGACGATGGTGCTCCAATCGATCGCGAACGCGATCACGCGCAACAACCCGGAGTGCCACCTGATGGTCGTGCTGGTGGACGAGCGGCCCGAAGAGGTCACCGACATGCAGCGCTCGGTGAAGGGTGAGGTGATCGCCTCGACCTTCGACCGGCCGCCGTCGGACCACACCGCGACCGCCGAGCTGTCCATCGAGCGGGCCAAGCGCCTGGTCGAGTCGGGCCAGGACGTGGTCGTACTGCTGGACTCGATCACCCGGCTGGGCCGGGCGTACAACAACGCCTCGCCCGGTGGTGGTCGCACCCTGTCCGGCGGCATCGACTCCACCGCCCTCAACGCGCCGAAGCGGCTGCTGGGCTCGGCCCGCAACATCGAGAACGGCGGCTCGCTGACCATCATCGCCACCGCCCTGGTCGACACCGGGTCCGCCGGCGACACGCTCATCTTCGAGGAATTCAAGAGCACCGGCAACGCCGAGCTGCGACTCGACCGGCGGCTGGCCGAGCGGCGGGTCTTTCCGGCCATCGACATCGATTCCTCCGGTACTCGCCGGGAAGAGGTCCTGGTGCGCGCCGGTGAGCTGGCGGTGCTGACCAAGCTGCGCAAGGCGTTGGGCGTGGACCCGCAGCACGGTATTGAGCACCTCCTCGACCAACTGCGCAAGACCGGAAGCAACGCCGAACTCCTGATGCGCCTCGCCCGCTCCGCCGAGGCCGGGGTCGCGCCGATGCGCTGAGCGGGCCGTGCCGCCCGGGTAGGGTGGCGCTGAGCGGGCCGTGCCGCGCGGTTGGGGCGGCGTTGAGCGGAACCGCCCGTTCGGGCGGCGCGCCGGGCCGCCAGGCTCAAACGGTCCGCCCGAGTCGCCAGGCTCACTGGTCCGCCGGTTCGCCGCGGCCGGTCGGGCGCCCTGAGGCAGCATGGACCGATGCGGGTACTGATCGCCACGGCCGGCTCCATGGGCGACGTCGCGCCGTACACGGGGGTGGGTGCGCGGCTGCGCGACGCCGGTCACCAGGTGACGATCGCGGCCCACGAGTCCTTCGCCGAGGTGGTCGCCGGCGCGGGCCTGGACCTGCTGCCCCTGTCCGGTGACGTCCGGGAGATCCAGGCGTCCGCGCGGGGGCGCGCGCTGTTCCGGCGCGGTGCCGGCCCACGCGGCGCGTTCGAGCTGGCACGGCTGGCCCGCCAGCAGGTCTGGGGGCTGGTCGACGGGATGATGTCGATCGCCGAACGCCGCCCCGACGTGCTGCTGCTGGCCACGACCACGGCCCCGCTCGGGTACCAGGTGGCGCAGGCCCTGGGCGTGCCGAGCGCCGGGCTGTTCCTCCAGCCGGTCGACCCCACCGGCGACTTCCCGCCGGTGACCGCCGGCGCCTACCGGCTGGGCGGCCGGCTGGCCAACCGGGCCGCTGGGGCGCTTACCCGCACCGTGGCCCGGCGGGTGTTCGACCGGCCCGTGCGGCTGCTGCGCGCCCGGCTGGGCCTGCCGCCCGAGTCCCTGGCCGCGCTGGACGTCCGGCAGCGCCGGCAGCGGTGGCCGATCCTGCACGGGTACAGCCCGGCCGTGGTGCCCCGACCGGACGACTGGCGCCCGGGGCTGGACGTGGTCGGGTACTGGTGGCCGGCCCGGCCGCTCGGCTGGCGGCCACCGGCCGACCTCGTGGACTTCCTCGCCGCCGGCCCGCCGCCGGTGTTCATCGGGTTCGGCAGCATGGCCGGCGGGTACTCGTCGTGGCTGGCCGGGGTGGTCGCCGGTGCGCTGCGCCGGGCCGGGGTCCGGGGCCTGGTGCAGTCCGGCTGGGCGGGCCTGACCGTCACCGGCGGGGACGTGATGACGATCGGCCCGGTGCCGCATGACTGGCTGTTCCCCCGGGTGGCCGCGGTGGTTCACCACGCCGGGGCGGGCACCACGGCGGCCGGGCTGCGTGCCGGCGTGCCGGCCGTACCGGTACCGATGATCGCCGACCAGGCGTTCTGGGCCGGCCGGCTGACCGGCCTGGGCGTCGCCCCGACCGCCATTCCAGTCGCCCGGTTGACCGAGGGCCGGCTCGCGGCGGCGATCGCCGCGGCGGTCGGCGCGCCCGCGTACCGGCAGCGGGCCGGCCGGATCGCGGCGCTGCTGGCGGCCGAGGACGGCGCGGGCGCGGTGGTCGCCGCGGTGGACGAGCTCACCCGCGCCCGCCCGGTCGGGTGACCCGTCGGGTCCGTTGACCCGCCCGGGCCGGTCGAGTCCACTGTGGACGAAAGCCGGTTCGCGCGGGCCCGTGCCGCGGGACGGTCAGGGCTTCGCCGGGAACGCGCAGAACTCGTTGCCCTCCGGGTCGGCCAGCACCCACCAGCCGATGTCGCCACCGGGTGAGCGCAGCAGTGAGGCGCCCGCGTCGAGCAGCGCGTCCGGCCGGTCCCCGGCGAGGTTCACGTCCCAGTGCAGCCGGTTCTTGACCGTCTTCGGCTCCGGTACGTCGACGAACACCCAGTACTGCCACGGAAACTCGGACGCGCCCTCGATCCAGGCGAACTGCCCGCCGTCGGCGCGGCGCACCTCGCCCCCGACGATCCCCGACCACCAGGTGGCCTGCGCCAGGCAGTCGCGGCTGTCCACGACCAGCTCAAACACCCCGGCCGGCTGAGCACCCTCCGGTTCGGCCGCGGGGGCGGCGTCTTCTGGTTCGGCCGCGGGGGCGGCGTCTTCTGGCTCGGCCGCGGAGGCGGCGTCCGCTGGCTTCGCCGGGAACGCGCAGAATTCGTTGCCCTCCGGGTCGGCGAGCACCCACCAGTGGTGCTCGCCGGGGGCGCGGATGACCGTCGCGCCGGCCTCGATGACGTCCGACGGCTGGGCACCGGGCAGCCGCACGTCGAAATGCACTCGGGTCTTCGCGCCGCGCGGCTCCGGCACCGGGCACATCCACATCCGCTCGGCCCGCCGTCCGGAGTCGGGGACGAGTAGGGCCGTGCCGTCTTCCTGCTTGTCGAGCCGCTCGCCGAGCACGGCCGCCCAGAACCGCCCCAGGGCGAGCGCGTCGTTGGCGTCCATGCACATGTCTCTGAAGCTGGCTGGCGTCATGCCCTCCATCGTGGGCCACATCCGGTCCCGCCGGCCCGAGGCTCGCGGTGCGGATTCGGGAAGTGGTCCCCGGGCCGATTCGCGCGGCTGGCTCGCGGGGCCGGCTCGCGGGGCCGGCTCGCCGAGCGGCTAGCCAGCCGCGAGGGTAGCTGGCCGACGGGTAACTGGCCGAGCGGGTAGTTGGCGGATCAGTTAGTGAACGGAGCAGTTAGTGGACGGAGCGGGTAAGGAGCCCCCGAGCCGCCGGGTGGGCGGCGGGCGAGCCGTCCGGGTGTCCGGTCGCGGGCCCGGTGACCGGCATCACCGACCGACCGGCTGACCATAGTGGACGGTCGGTCGTGCCATCCTCACGGGCACCCGCAACTCAACTCATCGCCCGGTGCGCGCCGAGCGTTACACCCCAAGGGTTCTCCGTGAAGAAATACATCATAAACATGCTTACAGTTGTGCTGACGTCGGGCCTCGCGATACTCGCGTCGGGCCTGGCGGTGCTGCCGGTGTCCTCGCCCGCGCGGGCGGACGGCACCGATCCGTCGTGGGCGACGTGTGCCCAGTACACGGTCCCGGTCACGCTGGCCGGTGACGCCACGACATACCACGTGGTGGGCCGGTTGTGTACCCGTGGCGACCAGTTGCGCGGCGCGAAGACCGTACAGCTGCTGGTCTCCGGGCTCACCTACGACCACAACTACTGGAACCCCGCCTACCAGCCGACCACCTATTCGTGGGTCTACGCCGAGACCAGCGCCGGGTACTCGACCTTCGACATCGACCGGCTCGGCGTCGGGCTGTCCGACCACCCGCCGGCCGCCGAGCTGACCGTGCAGAACGAGGCGCTGGAGGTCGAGCAGATCATCCAGGCGCTGCGCGCGGGGACGGTCGGGGGGATCAGGTTCACCACCGTGGTCGGCGTCGGGCACTCGTTGGGCGCGGGCATCCTGCAGTACGAGGCCGGCACGGTCACCGGCGCCGGCAACACCCCCGACTACCTGGTGCTGGCCGACTTCCTCACCGCGCTGAACACGCCCGGCATCACGTCGGTCAACGCCTCGCTGTACCCGGCCGCGCAGGACGCGAAGTTCGCATCCGCCGGCCTGCCGGCCGGGTACCTGACGACCCAGCCCGGCACCCGTGGCGGCGACTTCTACTACTCGGCGGGCGCCGATACGGCGATGATCTCGTTGGACGAGTCCACCAAGCAGACCTCGTCGGCCGCCGAGACCACCGCGTTCAGCGCGGCGCGGACCGGCGCGGTGACCCACGGGATCCACGTGCCGATCCTGCTCGCCGTCGGCCAGTACGACCTGCTGGACTGCAACGCCGCGGCCGGGCTGTCCTGCGCGAACGCGACGGCGGTGCTGAACCGGGAGTCCGGCAACTTCGGGGCCCAGGCGTGCCTGCGGGCGTTCGTGCTGCCGAACTCCGGTCACGACACCGACCTGCACGTCGGGGCGGCCAGCCTCTTCAACGCGGTGTCCAACTGGTTGGACAACTACACCATCAACTATGCGCAGCACAAGGACGCCAACGGCTGCATCCCGTCCACCGTCTCCTGATCCGGGTGCCCGCCTCCGCCCTCAACGCGGGGACCGCCCCCAACGCGGGGACCGCCTCAAGGCGGGGAGCGGGGACCAGCCTCCGGTGAGAGCGGCTCCACCGCCCGGGGCGGAGGCCACCTCGTCCGGCCACGCGTACCAACGCGGCGGGGGACAATGGAATGACACCGTATTGGTCAGCTCGTTACTGGTCAGCTTCGTTGGAGGCCGCGTGGAGACCTGGGACGCGATCCGATCCCGCCGCAATGTCCGTGAGTACAGCCCCCGGCCGGTGCCCGACGCCGACCTGGAGCGCATCGTCGAGGCGGGCTGGCGGGCACCGTCCGCGAGTAACCGGCAGCACTGGGACTTCGTCCTGGTCACCGACCGCGACCAGCTGACCCGGCTGTCGACCGTGTGGCAGGGCGCCCGGCACATCGCCGGCGCGGCGGCGGCGATCGCCCTGGTGCTGCCGCAACCCGACGACGACCGGACCGCGCTGACCGACCGGTACGACCTGGGACAGGCCACCTTCGCGATCATGATGGCAGCGGCCGACCTGGGCATCGGCACCGGGCACTCCGGGGTCGGGGACCAGGATCTGGCCCGCGAGATCCTGGGCGTTCCCGCCGATCACCAGGTCGCATACCTGATGGGCATCGGCTACCCGGCGGACCGGCCGCTGCGGCCGATCGCCAGGCCGGACCGGCGCCCCTTCGACGAGGTGCTGCACCGCGGCCACTGGTGAGCCGCCCCGGTGGCCGGGCGCCGGCCACCGGGTCAGTTGCCCGAACCCGGCGGGCCGCGATGAGCGACTCGCCGGGCGGGTTGAGCGTTTCGCGGCTTGGCGACAGGGTGGCGCACTGACAGGGCGCTCGGTCACAGGGCGGCTCGGTCACAGGTACTGGCCGCTGAGCACGGGCTCCCGGTCGACGGACTCCTTGTGCCCCTCGCGCAGCGCGTACAACTCGGCGAGGGTGGCGCCACCGGAGGGGATGCCGGCGGAGGCGCCCAGCCAGGCCGCGGCCTCGTTCGGCGGCAGCGCTGGCACCTCGATGCGGGCCAGGCAGCGGCCCGGCCGGACCACGGCCGGGTGCAGCCGGGCCAGGTCCTCGTTGGTGGTGATCGCTACGAGGATCTTGCGACCCTGGCCGAGCAGGCCGTCGGTCAGGTTGAGCAGCCGGGACAGGGCCTGGCCGGCGTGCTGCTTGGCCTCGCCCCGGATCAGCTCGTCGCAGTCCTCCAGGAGCAGCAGCCTCCACTTCTCGTGCCGGCGATCCGGGCACGAGCAGTCGTCGGCATCGCTGAGCGCGACCTGCATCAGGTAGGACGGGTCGTTGAACAGGGACTCCGGGTCGAGCACGCAGTCGACCTGGCACCAGGAGCGCCATTCGAGGGCGAGCGCCCGCAGGGCGGTGGTCTTGCCGGTGCCCGGCGGCCCGTGCAGCAGGATCAGCCGGCCGGGCACCGAGTCGCCGCCGGTCAGCAGCAGCCGGTCGACCTGCGCGGCCACGCTGCGCGCGTAGTTGCCACGGATCTCGCCCCAGGAGCCGGTGGCGATCAGCCGGGGGTTGCGCTGGGCGCCGTGCTTGGTCCGGTACCAGAAGCCGACCAGGACCCCTTCGTCCGCCGCCGGTGGCGGCTCGGTCATCCCACCGATCGCCCGCGCCAGCACGTCCGCGCCGAGCTTCTCGGTGCGGGCGGTCACCGAGACCTCGGCGGTCTTGGTGCGCGGCCAGTGCACGGCCCGCAGCGTCCAGCCGTCGCCGACCGCGAGGCGGGCGCGCTCGCGATCGGTCGCGGCCTCGCGCAGCGTCCGCACCCCGGCGGGCAGCAGCGTGGCGTCGTCGCGCACGTTGTCCAGGTCCTTGGTGGTGGCGAACGGCTGCTGGCCGGCCGCGAACGCGGTCAGCGCCAGCGCGTCGATGAGGTCACGCGGGGAGTCGCTGTCATCGACGGTCAGGACGATGGGCAGTAGCGACTCCGGCGCGGCGCCGGGCGCGCCGAGCTCGAGCGGGAACTGCCGTGAGGTACGCACGAGTCCATGGTGGACGCCGGAGGCGTTGCGGTACACCGGTTTTCCGGCACCCGGGCACGTGACGAGCCCGGGCGCGCGGCGAGCCCGGTGCTCAGGCGCTGCGCTTGCCGGCCCCGGACGCCGGCCGGGCCAGCGCGGGCTCGGGCAGCGCAGCGGGTATCACCGTGTCGGGTGCCGGGCGGGACGGGCCGGCCAGGTGGTGCCTCCCGGTCAGCCTGGCCATCTTCAGCGCCACGTGCAGCGACAGCCGCTCGTTGCCGTCCTTGAGGTCGGTGCCGGCCAGCTGCTCCACCCGCTGCAGGCGGTAGTACAGCGAGGTGCGGTGCAGGTTCATCCGGTCCGCCGTGGCGTGCGCGTTGCCGGCGAGGTCGAGGTAGACCTCCAGGGTGTCCAGCAGGGGAGTGTTGGCCGGGTCGTCGAGCAACCGCTCCAGGCCCGGGTGCACGCTGCAGCTGCGCATCGCGTCACCGGACAGCTGGGACAGCACCCGGTAGATGCCCAGCTGAGACCAGCACGCCACCGGGCCCACCGCGGGCAGTTGCACGGCCACCCGGGCGGCCAGCGCCGCCTCGTCGTAGGACTCGCGGGCCTCCGGCAGCGCCAGTCGCGGCTGCCCCACCCCGACCACCACGCCCGCCACCGCGGACAGCCCGCGCACTGCGCCGATCAGAGCCTCGTGCAGGTGGTCGGCCACCGCCCGGGGCCCCTGCCGGCCCCGGCGCTGCTTGCCGTGGACCAGCAGCACCCCGTGGTCGTACCGGACCAGGTGCACCGCCTGGCGCGGGCCCACCCACCGGCGGCTGGCCAGCAGCCCCTGCTCCAGCGCGATGCGGGACAGGTCGTCCAGGCGGGCGCCGGCGCGCGGCACCAGCCGGGCGACCACCGCCGTGGTCGGCCCCTCCTCGCCCAGCACTCCGTCCTCGATGAGCGTCAGTGCCCCGTGCGCCCGGGCCTCGGACTCCTCGGCCAGCAGCAGCCGGACCGCCTCGGTCTCCCGCTGCGAGGCCAGCTCGCCGGCCAGGTTCTCCCGGTACAGCGCGAGGGCCAGCTCGGTGGTGGTGGCCGACACCGAGGCGATCTGCTCGTCGCTCATCGACTGGTCGGAATCGACGAACCACATGAAGCCGAGCAGCAGGTCGTTGTGCCAGATCGGCACGCAGACCCTGGGCAGCATGTGCAGCTTGGCGCAGGCCGGGGTGCGGATCGGCTCCTTGGCCCGCATCACGCCGGCCTCCCGGAAGAACGCGATAACCTCCGGTGTCGTCTGGCGGCGCAGGATCGACAGCTTGCGGACCTCGTCCATCGGCTCGATCTGCTCGCTGTACACCACCACTCGTTGCCTACGGTCCTCGATCAGCGCGGGTCGGCCCGCTCGGCTCGCCGCCGAGTCCACGATCCGTTGCAGCTCGGAAACCATGCCCTCCGCCTTCGACAGCTGTAGAGACGTTCGGTCTGGTCCGTTAACTGTTTGTCGGATGGTAGCCGTAGCGCAAGCCCCTCGTCACGAGTCTCGACAGAAGTCCCGACGACGGCCGGGGGGATTCCTGCACCTGAACGATGACCGTCACTGGCTGGTAACCCTATGGTCGGGCACCGTATCTGCCCGTCAAGAAGGTGGTGGTCACGATGCCCTGGACCCACAGGAGCACGCCATGGCGTCGCCGAATGCGCCGGTTTCGAACACTGATAGTACTCAGCGCCGCCGCCGCGGTGGGCTTTGGTCTGACGGGCACGGCCGCCGTGCACGCGGCAGCGGCGCCCGCACCCGTCGCGCCGGCGATGACGCCGATCGATCCTCAGCAGGTCCAGGACCAGCAGGACATGACGTGGTCGGACTACAAGCCGGTCCCGGGCTACAACTGGTCGACCAGCGGGGCCAAGCCGACTCAGCGGGCGCTGCGCGTGGCACTGGTGGCGGTGGACTTCCCCAACCAGCCATTTGTGATCACGGAGCCGAAGCAGTCCGATCCGTTCGGAAACCCGCAGATCGACCCGATCACCCGGGACCAGGTACCGCAGTTCTACGCCGACTTCTTCAACAAGCCCAGCGCTGTCAACCACAACCAGACCATCAACGGGTACTGGATGGAGCAGAGCGGTGGGAAGGTCGGCATCTCCTCCGTGACGGCGTTCGGTCCGTACAAGATGTCGAAGAACTCCTACCAGTACGGGCTCAACGACATCGGGCAGACCCCGCCCAACGGGTGCCCGGCCCAGACCACGGTGACCACGGCGCAGACCTCGACCACCACCATCACGGTCGGCTCGACGACGGACTTCTACCCCGGTGACGTCATCACCATCACCGGCGTTTCGCCGTCGGGTACCAAGACGGTCACGGCCGTGCCGGACTCGACTCACCTCACCATCAGCACGGCGGTGACGGTGAAGGCCGGTTCCGCCATCAACGACTGCTCCGGCACCCGGCTGGAGACCGACACCGACGCGGCGTGGCACGCGGCCGCCGGGTGCACCGGCAACTGCGGCTACGACGTGGTGCTGCGCATCTACGCCGGGTACGACGAGACGTCGGTGTGGCAGGAGTTCGGCCCGATGAAGTTCAACAGCCCCCAGGACGTGCCTCAGGCGGTGTGGGGCAACCCGAACCCGGCGCTGCCCAGCACGGTGCCGAGCCGGTATGTGGACTGGACATCGTGGCTGGCGGGCTCGCAGCTGTGGGGTCAGTCGACCGTTCGGCAAGGGGAGAGTTCGGGCACCATCACCCACGAACTCAGCCACTTCTTCTTTTCTATAGGTGACAATAATAATAATCCATACGTGGCTCCGTACCATAGAGCCGCGTCGGGGCCGTGGGACATGATGGACCGCGGCTCGTTCAACGGGCCCGGTGGGCCGCACAACCGCTGGGAGGTGCCGGCGCAGGACGGCGCGTCCATGGGTGCCGAGCACATGCTGCGCAACAAGATAGGCATGGGCTTCGTGCCGTACGCCTCGGTGCTGCGCCTGAACCGCAACGGTCTGGCCGCCTCCGGCCTGGCCGTGGCGGACGTCATCGCCCGGGCGGTCAACGCCGACCCGCTGCCCAACGGCACGCTGGCGGGCGTGCAGGTGAGCCTCGACGGCAACGGGCAGGTCGATCGCGAGCCCGCCTGTGACGTGAACACCAACCCGCTGTGCGACGGTGGTGGCCCGAGCGGCGGCTGGACGAACTACACGCTGGAGACGGTGCAGCGGGTCGGGTACGGCTCGTTCGAGCCGGACAACGGCGTGCTGATCGCCAAGAACAAGCCGTACGCGCCGGGCGGCCGTTCGGTCGAGGGCTCCACCTGCGGCTACAACTGCTTCAGCTGGGTCGAGGACGCCCACCCGGAGGACATCAACCAGGTGGACTACACCCAGCCCGACGGCAACCAGGTGATGCGCACGATCGGCGACTACCGGCAGCTCAACGACGCCCTGTTCCACGCCGGTACCGACTCGGGCTCCAGCAACGAGTACGTCGACACGGCTAACAACCTGCACTTCTACATCCTTGACAAGTACAACGACGCCAACGGTCTGCTGCACTACGTCCTGGGCATCCAGAACCCGACCGGCTCCGGGCCGCAGCGGCACGGCGTGGCGGTCGGCCAGGGTGCGGTGACCGGCGGGGCCCCGGCGGGCGCCACCACCTGCACCTTCCCGGTGACCAACACCGGGGTGGACGCGCCGACCGACCCGCGGCTGCACCCGCAGGACGAGCGGGCGTACCTGCACAACGACATCTACCGGATGTCCGTCTCGGTGCAGGGCAGCGGCTGGAAGGCTCAGCTGTACAACAACCTCACCACCGCCCCGTTCGGGCAGAGCGCCAACGTCCCGGTCTACGTGACCTCGACGGGGGCGAGTGGCTCGGCCACGGTCACCCTGACCGCCACCTCGGTCAGCGACACGAGCAAGAAGGCCACCTCGACCTGCACGGTGCACGCGAGCGACACCAACGGCTGAGCCGTAGGGCTGCTCAACCGCCGGTTCCGCGCCACAGTGGTGCGGAACCGGCGGCTCGGCGTTGGCGTAACGTGGTCCCGGCGAGGGCGGTACGCCTCATGCGAATGTCGGAAACAACAGCCGCTACGTATCGACATCTGTATGATGACGCATTCGCCGATCATTCATAACGTTCCTTCGCATGCGACGCATCCCTCGCACCGCCATACTCGCACTCTGCCTCGCCACCACGGCGACGCTCGCCGCTTGCAGCGGCAGCTCCAACGGGTCAGGCACGGGCGGGGAGTCCGGCACTGTCGTGCTAGGCACGACTGACAAGCCGACCAGCCTCGACCCTGCAGGCGCATACGACCTACCCTCTTGGACGCTCATCTACAACCTGTACCAAAACCTCCTGAAGATCGCTCCCGGCCAGACCACGCCGATCCCCGACGCGGCCACGCAGTGCGACTTCACCGACCCGACTACCTATAAATGCACGCTGAAAGACGGGTTGAAGTTCTCCAACGGCGACCCGTTGACCTCGCAGGACGTCGTGGCGTCGTTCCAGCGGGTCATCAAGATCAACGACCCGGCCGGCCCGGCCTCGCTGTTCGCGAGCATGAAGGACATCACCGCACCGGACGCCAAGACCGTGGTGATGACCCTCAACAAGCCGGACGCCACGTTCCCGTTCGTGCTGACCACCGGCGCGGGCGCGATCGTCGACTCCAAGCTGTTCCCGGCGGACAGCAAGCTGCCCAGCGAGAAGGTCATCGGCTCCGGGCCGTACAAGCTGACCAAGTACACCTCCGGGCAGCAGGCGGTACTCGCCAAGAACGACAGCTACGTCGGCGACGACAAGCTGGCCAACAAGGGCTTCATCGTCCAGTACTACGACCAGGCGTCCGCGCTCAAGCTCGCCATCGAGCAGGGCGACGTGGACGTGGCGTACCGCAACCTGAGCCCGACCGACCTGACCGCGCTGGGCCAGGAGTCCAACCGCGGCGTGAAGGTCGTTGAGGGCGCCGGCAGCGAGATCCGGTACATGGTCTTCCAGCTCAAGGACAAGCCGTTCGACAACCCGGCGGTCCGCAAGGCCATCGCCCAGGTCATTGACCGGGACGCGATCGCCAAGAACGTCTACAACGGCCAGGTCCAGCCGCTGTACTCGATGATCCCGGTCGGCCTGGAAGGGCACACTGACGCGTTCAAGGACGCCTACGGCGCACCGGACGTGAACAAGGCCAAGACCCTGCTCCAGCAGGCCGGGGTGACCACGCCGTTGGACATCACGCTGTGGTGGACCCCGAGCCACTACGGTCCCAACTCGGCCGACGAGTACGACGAGATCAAGCGGCAGCTCGAGGCCAGCGGCCTGTTCAAGGTCACGGTCAAGAGCACCGAGTGGGACCAGTACCAGTCCGACTTCAAGTCCGGGATCTACCCGGCCTGGCAGCTCGGCTGGTTCCCGGACTACCCGGACCCGGACGACTACTCGGCCCCGTTCCTGGACGGTAAGGGTGGCTACTTCCACAACGGGTACATCAACCCGCAGCTGACCACCCTGGTCGGCCAGGAGGAGGGCTCCACCGACGCCTCCGTGCGGGACAAGGCCCTGGCCAGCATCCAGCAGATCACCGCACAGGACGTGCCGATGCTGCCGCTGTGGCAGGGCAAGCAGGTCGCGGCGGTACGTGACGGGGTGACCGGAGTGCAGGACACCTTCGACCCCTCGTTCACCTTCCGGTTCTGGCTCATCGGGAAGAACGGCTGATCGTGGCCCGTTCCTCTCGTTCGTTGGGGATGTTCATCCTCGCCCGGGTCATCCTGGCGATACCCATGGTGTTCATCCTGCTGACCGTGGTGTTCCTGCTGATGCGGGTGGCACCCGGTGACCCGGTGTCCGCTGCGCTGGGTGCTCGGCTTTCAGCCGGGCAGCTGGCGCAGCGGCGCGCCGCCGCAGGCTTCGATCGTCCCCTGATCGTCCAGTACGGCGACTACCTCGGCGGCGTGGTGACCGGCAACTTCGGCCGCACCATCACCGACAACCGCTCCATCACGCAGGTGCTGGTGGACAACGGCGGGGCCACCCTGACGCTGACGGTGGCAGCCCTGCTGGTGGCCCTGATCATTGGGCTGCCGCTGGGCATGTGGGCCGCGCGGCGCCGGGACAAGTGGGACGACGTGGTGATCCGGCTCTTCGGCATCGCCACGTTCGCCGCGCCGGTGTTCTTCGTGGGGCTGCTGCTGCAGCTGCTGTTCGGCAAGACGCTGGACTGGCTGCCCACCTCCGGGGCCGCCTCGCCGATCGTGGCGCCGACCGTGCCCGAGAAGACGCACATCCTGATCCTGGATGCCGCGCTGTCCGGCGACTGGTCGGCCTTCGATGACGTCTTCCGACATCTCATCCTGCCGGCGGTCAGCCTCGGGCTGCTCGTCACCGGCGTGCTGATACGACTATCCCGGGTCAACGTCATCCAGACCCTGCGCAGCGACTACGTCGAGGCGGCCCGGGCACGCGGCATCCGGGAGGGTGCGGTGGTGCTGCGCCACGCGCTGCGCAACGCCATGGTGCCGGTCATCACCGTGACCGGCCTGCAGGTGGCGTTGCTGCTGGGCGGCGCGGTACTGACCGAGCAGACGTTCAACTGGCCGGGAGTCGGCAACCAACTGGTCGGCTACCTGAACAGTCGCGACTACACGGCGGTGCAGGGCATCATCACGGTGTTCGCGCTCGTGGTGGTAGTGGTCAGCCTGCTCATCGACATCATCAACGCACTGGTCGACCCGAGGATCCGGTACTGATGTCCGCCATTCCGGCCGCCGAGGCCACACCCACCCCGACCGGCCCGGCGCCGTCGAGCGCCGCGCGTCCCGGACGGCGGTTCGCGGCGCTGCGCTCGGCCCGCGGAGTACCCCGGGCGCTGCTGCTGACCGGCTCGGGGATCACCCTGTTCTTCGTGCTGCTGGCGGTGTTCGCACCGCTGATCGCCCCGTACGGCTTCGACCAGTACTCGGCGAACGGGCAGCGCTTCGCCAAGCTGGCCGGTCCGTCGGCGCACCACTGGTTCGGTACCACCGTCCAGTCGGTCGACGTGCTGTCCCGGGTCGTGTTCGGCGCGCGCACCGCCCTGGAGGTGGTGGTCCTCGCCGTGGTGTTCTCGATCATCATCGGGGTGCCGCTCGGGCTGCTGTCCGGGTACTTCGGCGGGCTGCTGGACCGCATCCTGGTACTGGTGATGGACGCCCTGTTCGCCTTCCCGTACCTGCTGCTGGCCATCGTCATCGCGTTCCTGCTCTCCGATGTGGTCATCGGGGGCGGCGTGGTGACCACCGCACTGGCGATTACCGTCATCTATGTTCCGCAATATTTCAGAGTGGTCAGAGCGAGCACGCTGTCTGCCCGGGAAGCGACCTATGTCGAGGCGGCCCGGGCGATGGGCGCGCCGGCCCGCACGGTGATCAGCAAGTACCTGTTCGTCAACGTGGTGCACAGCGTGCCGGTGATCGCCACGCTCAACGCGGCGGACGCCATCCTCACCCTGGCCGGGTTGGGCTTCCTCGGGTACGGCATCCAGCCGACCGAGGCCGCGGAATGGGGGTACGACCTGCAGCGCGCCATCGCCGATGCCGGCGCCGGGATCTGGTGGACCGCGCTCTATCCGGGGTTGGCCATCACCGTGCTGGTCATCGCGCTGACCCTGGTCGGGGAGGGGCTGAACGAAGTGGTCAATCCGTCGCTGCGGCGAGCACGCACCAGACCGGTGCGGCTGCCGGCGCGGCCCGGCCGGGGGAGGGGCGCCCAGTGAGCGCGGTACCCCAGCAGGCCACGGCGCCCGGTGCGCCCCGCATCGCAGTGCGCGACCTGCGCATCTGGTACGGCACCGGCGGCGCGCCGGTGCGGGCGGTCGACGGCGTCGACCTGACCATCAACGCCGGCCAGACCGTCGCGCTGGTGGGCGAGTCCGGCTGCGGGAAGACCACCCTGGGCCGGGGCATCCTCGGCATGCTCCCGCCCAGCGCGGCGGTGGACGGCGAGGTGGTGGTCGACGGTGTCGACCTGGCGCATCTGCCGCCCCGGCGGCTGCGGGCGATGCGCGGGCTGCGCATCGGGCTGGTGTTCCAGGAGCCGATGACCCGCCTGGACCCGCTGATGCGCATCGGCGACCACTTCGACGAGGTGCTGCGCACCCACCGGCCCAAGATGTCCCGGGCCGAGCGGGAGCGGGAGTCGGTGGCGATGCTGCGCTCGCTGGGCATCCCGCCCTCGCGGATCCGCCAGTACCCGCACGAGTTCTCCGGCGGCATGCGCCAGCGCATCATGATCGGTCTGGCCCTGGTGCTGCGCCCCGCCGTGATCGTGGCGGACGAGCCGACCACCGCGCTGGACGTGCTCGTCGAGGCGCAGATCGTGGAGATCCTGGCCGAACTGCGCCGCAACGCGGACTGTGGGCTGCTGCTGATCACGCACAACCTCGGCATCGTCGCCAAGGCGGCGGACCGGGTGGCGGTGATGTACGCCGGGCACATCGTCGAGGAGGGCGAGGTGGACCGGGTCTTCTCGGAGCCGGCCCACCCGTACACCCGGGAACTGTTGCGCTCGACGA
Source organism: Rugosimonospora acidiphila (assembly GCF_039543385.1). Lineage (NCBI taxonomy): Bacteria > Bacillati > Actinomycetota > Actinomycetes > Micromonosporales > Micromonosporaceae > Rugosimonospora > Rugosimonospora acidiphila. The sequence goes on along the minus strand of NZ_BAABJQ010000034.1, from coordinate 72,516 downwards.
TCTCGCTGGACACGTCCGACCTGCACTACATCCCCGGCTCACCGCCGGACCTCTCCGCCCCGCTTTCGGGCTGCCTGTTCCACCCGCGTTGCCCCGACGCGATGCGGGTGTGTCAGAGCCGCGACCCGGGGCAGACCGCCACGGCCGGCGGCGGGCGGGTCAGCTGCTGGCTGCACCGGCTCGACGAACTTGAGCCGGCCGACCGGGAACCGTTGCCGGACAGGGAGATCAGCGTTGCCGACGAAGCCTGAGCACCAACCCGGCCCCGGCGCCGACCGGGAGGTCGGTGGCCCGGCCAGCACCGCCGGTGTCGCCACCGACGAGGCCGCGCCGCTGATCGAGGTCTCCGATCTGTATGTGCACTACTCGATGCGGCGCGGGCCGCTGGCCCGGCTGTCCCGCTCGCGCAAGGGCGGTGACGGGGCGGTCCGGGCGGTCGACGGCGTCTCGTTCTCCCTGCGCCGGGGCGAGGTGCTCGGGCTGGTGGGTGAGTCCGGCAGCGGCAAGAGCACGCTCGGCCGGGCACTGCTCGGCCTGGTACCGGCCTCCTCGGGCAGCATCCGCTTCGACGGCACCGAACTGGTCGGGCTGCCCGAGCGGCGGCTGCGGCCGCTGCGCCGGCGGCTGCAGATGGTCTTCCAGGACCCGCACGCCTCGCTGAACCCCGCCATGGACGTGGGTACGGCGGTCGGGCATCCGCTGAAGATTCACGGGCTGGGCGGTGCGGACCTGCAGAAGCAGGTGGAGCGGGCGCTGGAGATGGTGGGCCTGGCCCCGGCCCGCCGGTACCTGAACATGCGCCCGGCCGACCTGTCCGGCGGGCAGAAGCAGCGCGTGGTGATCGCCCGTGCCGCGATCCTCGACCCCGAGCTGATGGTCGCCGACGAGCCGGTGTCCATGTTGGACATGAGCGTGCGCGCGAAGATCCTCCAGCTGCTGCTGGACCTGCGCCGCCAGCTCAACCTCACCTACCTGTACATCACCCACGATCTGGCCACCGCGAAGCTGTTCTGTGACCGGATCGCCATCATGTACCTCGGCCGGATCGTGGAGATCGGTCGGACCGAGGAGGTCTTCGCGAATCCGCGGCACCCGTACACCCAGGCGTTGCTGCGGGCGGTGCCCGATCTGGGCAGCCGCCGGGAGGACGAATCGGAGGTGGTGGCCGGGGAGATCCCGGACGCGGCCCGACCGCCGGCCGGCTGCTCGTACCACCCGCGTTGCCCGCACGCGTTCGCGCCGTGCGGCTCCGAGGGGCGCGACCTGCGGGCGTTGCTGGAGGCGCGGTGGGCCGGGCCGGGCGAGGTGACCGAACGCGGCGCCGGCGACCCGGCCGGGCCCGGCGTCGGCCTCGAGCGGGAGGATCCTGCCCGCGTCGTGCGCCTCGGCGACCTGGACGCCGCGGGCGAACACCTCCCGATCCGGCCGGCCCACGGCCACCACGCGGCGGACGTGCTGCGGGTACTGACCCGTGCCCGGGATGACGGCCCGGACGAGCCGCTGTGGCGGGGCGTACGGGCCATGCGGGAGGAGGGCGGGCAGGCGGTCGTGGACTTCGAACCGGCCATCGACCCCGGTCTGCTCGACACCGGTGGCGCCCGGGTCGCCTGCCATTTGTTCGACCCCCGGTTCGACCGGTCCGCGGTTCAACAGGTGTCGTAGGGACCGGCCCGACTCTGCGGTGAATGTCGGTATCGCCAGGCGCCCCGGTAAATCTACTGTCCAATCGTCGATGGGATCGTGGAAGGGGTCGTCGGGTGGACAATGTCGGAACTTCGAGCCGGTTTGCCGGGGTGTACGCGGCGACAACGACGCCGTTCACGGCCGACGGACGGTTGGACCCCGACCGGTTCGCGGAGCACTGCTCCTGGCTGGTTGACTCCGGCGTGCGGGGCATCGTGCCCAACGGTTCGCTCGGCGAGTACGAGACGCTGACCGAGGACGAGCGGCGACTGACGGTGACCACCGCCATCTCGGCGGTCGCCGGTCGGGCGCCGGTCGTGCCCGGCGTCTCCGGACGCGGCGCGGGCGAGGCGGTGCGCTGGACCGAGCAGGCGGCCGAGGCGGGCGCCGCGGCGGTGATGTGCCTGCCGCCGACCTCGCACGCGCCCACGCCGGACGAGGTGGTGGCGCACTTCGCCGCCGTGGCCGGCGTGGGGTTGCCGGTCATCGCGTACAACAACCCGTTCTCGACCCGGGTGGACCTGACCCCGTCGCTGCTGGCCCGGCTGGCCGAGATCGAGAACGTCGTCGGGGTCAAGGAGTTCTCCCAGGACGTGCGGCGGGTGGCGCTCATCCGCGAACTGGCCCCCTCGCTGGAGGTCATCGTCGGCTGCGACGACCTGCTCGCCGAGGGCGTGCTGATGGGCGCCACCGGCTGGATAGCCGGGTTCGTCAACGCCATCCCGGAGCCGTCGGTGCGCCTGTTCGACCTGTGCGCCCAGGGCAAGTGGGACGAGGGGCTGGCGCTGTACCGGGCCCTGCTGCCGGTGCTGCGCTACGACGCCGACCCGACGTTCGTCCAGGCCATCAAGCTCGGCCAGGAGGAGGCCGGCCGGTACGGCGGCCCGGTGCGGCCGCCACGGCTGCCGCTGTCCGAGGCCGAGGAGGCCGCGGTGCGTCGCGACGCGCGGGAAGCGATCGAGGCCGCCGCGCGATGAGGGCCACGGCGATGTTCAGCGCGGTGGACAGCCACACGGAGGGGATGCCCACCAGGGTCATCACCTCCGGCGTCGGCACCCTGCCGGGCGCCACCATGGCCCAGCGGCGTCGGTACCTCATGGACGAGCGCGACGACCTGCGCACGCTGCTGATGAACGAGCCGCGCGGGCACTCGGCGATGTCCGGCGCGATCCTGCAGCCGCCCTCCCGGCCCGACGCCGACGTGGGTGTGGTGTTCATCGAGGTCTCCGGGTGCCTGCCGATGTGCGGGCACGGCACCATCGGTACCGCCACGGTGCTGGTCGAGACCGGCATGGTGCCGGTGAAGGAGCCCGTCACCACCATCCGCATCGACACCCCCGCCGGGCTGGTGGTGGCCTCGGTGGAGGTGCGGGACGGGAAAGCCCGCTCGGTGACCATCCGCAACGTGCCGGCCTACCTGCACCTGCGCGACGCCGAGGTACAGGTCGACGGCTTCGGCACGGTGCGGGTGGACCTGGCCTGGGGTGGCAACTTCTACGCCATCCTGCCGGCCGCCGACCTCGGCCTCGAGGTGCGGCCGGAGCAGCACGACGAGCTGGTGGCCGCCGGCCTGCGCGTCATGCGCGCGGTCGAGGAGCAGCTGAACTTCGCCCACCCGGAGCAGCCGGACGTGGCCGACTGCCGGCACGTGATCCTGACCGCGCCGGGTGACTCCGGCGCCGACTCCCGCTCGGCGGTGGCGATCCACCCCGGCTGGATCGACCGCTCGCCGTGCGGCACCGGTACCTCGGCCAGGATGGCGCAGCTGGCCACCCGCGGGGAGCTCGCGCTGGACACCAATTTCGTGCACCAGTCGCTGATCGGGTCGCGGTTCACCGGGCGGCTGGTCGAGCGGACCTCGGTCGGGCCGTACCCGGCCTTCGTGCCGACCATCACCGGCCGGGCCTGGATCACCGGCCTGGCCAGCTACCTGCTCGACCCCGACGACCCGTTCCCGTCCGGCTTCCTGATCGGCCAGCAGTCGTGACCATCGCGGCTTCGGCCATCGCGACGGTGGCCTCCGCGACGTTGGCCCTCGCGACCAAGGCCCTCGCGACGGTGGCCTCCGCGACGGTGGCCTCCGCGTACCGGCGTTTCCGATGCGCCTGATCGACGACGAGCCGCCGGCCGCGGCCGACGCGGTGGTGATCGGGGCCGGGGTGGTGGGTGCGGCCTGCGCCCGGGAACTGGCGGCCGAGGGGCTGTCGGTGTGCGTGCTGGAACGGTTGGCGCCGGCCGCCGGCACCAGTTCGTCCGGTGAGGGCAACCTGCTGGTGTCGGACAAGCTGCCCGGCCCCGAGCTGACCCTGGCGCAGCACAGCCTGCGCCTGTGGGCGCGGTTCGCCGAGGAGGCCGGTGGCGGAGGCTCTGCCGGCCCGCGCTTCGGGTTCGAGTTCGAGGCCAAGGGTGGGCTCGTGGTGGCCGACTCGCCCGAGTCGCTGGCCGGGCTGGCAGGGGTCATGGCCGGGCAGCGCGCCGCCGGGGTCGAGGTCACCGAGGTGGACGCCGACCGGCTGCGCGACATCGAACCGCTGCTCGCCAGCGACCTGGCCGGCGGTGCCTACTACCCGCAGGACTGCCAGGTGCAGCCGATGCTGGCGGTGCGGGCGCTACTGGCCGGCGCGGTACGGCACGGGGCGCGCGTGGTCGGCGGGGCGGAGGTGCTCGGCGCGGTCCGGGAGAGCGACGGCGCGCTACGGGTACACACCAGCCGGGGTACGGTCCGGACATCCCGGGTCGTCGTGGCGGCCGGGGTGGCGAGCCCGGAGGTGGCCCGGCGCCTGGGTGGCCGCGCTCCGGTGCTGCCCCGCCGGGGCCACATAGTGGTGACCGAGCCGCTGCCGCCGGTGATCCGGCACAAGGTGTACGAGGCCGGGTACGTCTCCGACGTGGGCAGCGACGACGGCACGCTGCTGTGCTCCTCGGTGATCGAGGGCACCGTGAGCGGGCCGGTGCTGCTGGGCTCCACCCGGGAACTGGTCGGCTTCGACCGCCGGATGAGCACCCAGGCCGTGGCGGCGATCTGCCGGCGGGCCGCGCGGCTGTTCCCGTTCCTGAGCGAGGTGCGCGCGATCCGGGCGTACCTGGGGCTGCGGCCGGCGTCCCCGGACCACCTGCCCATCATCGGGGCCGATCCCGACGTCCCCGGCCTGTGGCACGCCACCGGCCACGAGGGCGCCGGAGTCGGGCTGGCGCTGGGCACCGCCGACCTGCTGCGCGCGCTCATCGTGGGCGCGGCGCCGCCGGTGGACCCGGCGCCGTTCGCGCCGTCCCGCCCGGGCCTGCGCGCCACCGCTGACGATCCGGCGGCCAGAGAAGCCACCGCCGGTGATTCGGCGGTCGATGGGACCATCGCCGATCCCGCCGCGGGTGACGCCGCCGGTGATCCGACCGACCGGGAGCACGCCGATGCCTGAGCGGACCGGTACCGCGACGGTGACCTTCCGGTTCGAGGGCCGGGCGCTGTCCGCCCCGACCGGCGCGTCCATCGGCGCCGCGCTGTGGGCGGCGGGCGTGCGGCACTGGCGTACCACCAGGGTGCTGGGCCGCCCGCGCGCCCTGTACTGCGGCATCGGCCAGTGCTTCGATTGCCTGGTCCGGGTCGGTGACGGGCCGCCGGTGCGGGCCTGCCTGACCACGGTGCGCGACGGCGACGAGGTGAGCCGAGGAGATCTTGAGCCGTGACCACCCGAAGTGATCTGGTCATCGTCGGCGCCGGGCCGGCCGGCCTGTCCGCCGCGCTGGCCGCGGCCGGCGCCGGCGTCGACGTGACGGTGCTGGACTCGAATGCCGCCCCCGGCGGGCAGATCTGGCGCCAACCGGCCAGTGGCGCGGCCGGACACCCGCCCGCGGGCCGGGCCGCCCGGGCGCTGTCGGCCGTGGCCGCGCACCCGCGCGTCGAGGTGCTCAGCGACCGCACGGTGAGCCTCGCCGAGCCCGATGCCGGCAGCGGTGGCGTGCTGTTCGTTCAGGGGCCGGACGGCGGCGAGACGATCCGCGCCCGGGCTCTGGTACTGGCCACCGGCGCGACCGAGCTGTCCCTGCCGTTCCCCGGCTGGGACCTGCCCGGGGTGCTCACTCCGGGCGCCGCCCAGGCCATGCTGAAGGCGCACGGCGTGCTGGCCGGCCGGCGGATCCTGGTGGCCGGCACCGGCCCGTTCCTGTGGCCGGTGGCTGCCGGGCTGCGCCGGGCCGGCGCGCGGATCGTGGCGCTGGTCGACGGGGCGCGCCAGGGCTCGACCGGGCTCCGGCTGGCCGGGCTGGCCCGGCACCCGGCCCTGGTCGGCCAGGCCGCCGGGTTCCTGCGTGCGCTGGCCGCCGGCCGGGTACCGGTGCTCGGCGGGCGGGTCGTGGTCGCTGCGCACGGCCGCGACGCGGTCGAGTCGGTGACCGTGGCCCGGCTCGACGGCCGGGGACGGATCGCGTCGGAGGGCCGCCGCGAGTACGCGGTCGACGCGCTCTGCGTCGGCTGGGGATTCGTGCCCTCGGTCGAGCTGGCCCGATCGCTCGGGTGCGCCGAGACCGTCCACCCGAACCGGCCGGGCAGCGCCGTGACCGTGGATGCCGACCAGGCCACCACCGCGCCCGGGGTGTTCGCCGCGGGCGAGGTGACCGGCATCGGTGGTGCCGTGGTGTCCTGGTGGGAGGGGATGATCGCCGGGGCGGCGGCGGCCCACGCGCTCGGTGCGCTGCCGCGGCAGGGGTTCGCCGAGCGGACCCGCGTCGCCCGGCGCCGGTGCGGCGATGCCCGGCACGCCGCCCGGCTGCTGGAGCGCGCGTTCCCGCCATACCCGGACTGGACGGACTGGTTGACGCCGGAGACCGTGTTCTGCCGTTGCGAGGAGGTCACCTGGCAGCGGATGGTCGACGCGCTCGACGAGGGCGGCGAGGACGTGCGTACGGTCAAGGGCCAGACCCGTTGCGGGATGGGCTGGTGCCAGGGCCGGGTGTGCGGGCCGGCGGCGCAGCTGGCGGTGGCGCGGCGCCTGGGCCGGGCACCGGGCGACGTGGGCGATCTGGCGACCCGTCCGCTGGCCGTGCCGATCCCGATCGGCCTGCTCGGCGGCGCCGGGCGAGCCGACGAGACCGGCGACTAGGCACCCGTTGCCACGCCGCCGCGGCCTCGCCTACGAGCGCGGACGCGCGAAGCGCTGGTCCTGGTTGGGGTTCCGGCCCTCGGAGCCGGCGGCGGGACCCGCTCCCGCGGGATCCGGTGCGCGCGGCGAGGTAAGGACCGCCGGTTGCGCGTCGGCGGTCTGGCGAGCGGTGGGGCGAGTGGAGGCGCGAGCACCCAGCACGCGGCCGGAGGCCGTGGCGAGGGCGACGGCGAAGAGGCTGGCCGCGGCCGGAACGATGAAGGCGCCGGAGGCGCCATAGGCGTCGGCGAGACGCCCCGCCACGGCGGCGCCGACCGCCACGCCGGCGACAACGCCGGAGGCGACCAGGGTCATGAAGGAACCCGCGCGATCCCGCGGCCCGACCGCGATCGCCAGCGTGCCGGCCGAGATCAGGTAGGGCGCGCTCGTCGCACCCACCACCGCCATCGCTACGCACAGCGCACCCAACGATCCGGGCACCACCAGGAGAACGCATCCGCCCACCGTGAGCGCCGCGGACGACCAGCGGTACCGGGTGACCGGACCCATCCGGGCGGGCAGCCACGCCGTGGCCAGGCCGGCGATCGTGCTGCCGATCCCGAGAACGGCGTAGATGAGCCCGGCCGAGCCCGGGTGGCCGGACGCCTCGGCGAACGCGGTCACGCCCGTCTGCGTGCCACCGAAGATCATCCCTATCGCCAGCATCGCGGGTATCAGGATCGCCAGGGGCCCGATCGGCAGCCGGGAGCGGGCCGCGCCCGCACCGGGTACGCGTACCGCCGGCGGAGCCGTGCGGTGCAGCGCGAACGGGATCGCGAAGAACAGCGTCAGCGCGGCGGCGACCAGCAGCGGCAGTCCCGGCGGGCCGGCCACCGACAGCACGCCGACGAGCGCGGGACCGGTCATGAATGACAGTTCGTCCGCCGCGCCCTCGTAGGAGAACGCGGTGGGCAGCACGTCGTGCCGTCCTCGGTCACGGAGCAGGACCGCCCACCTGACGCGTGCGAACGGGCCTATCTGTGGTGTCGCGAAGCCGGCGACCGTGACCGCCACGGCGACCAGGGCGGTGTGGACCCCGAGCACGACCCCGGCCAGCGCCACGGCGTCCACCGCGGCCGCGATCAGGCCGATGAGGCGCTGGCCGAGCCGGTCCGCGAGGGCACCCACAACGGGGCCGCCGATCGCGGCACCGGCGCCATACCCGGCCGCCGCCGCGCCCGCGGTCGCGAGGCTGGGACTGACGGTGGCGACCAGCGTGATGATGCCGAGCGGAGCCATGGCGGCCGGCAGCCGGGCGAGGAAGGCGGTGAGCAGGAATCCTGGGCTGGCGGCGCGCACGAGCGTGCGGTAGGTGGCCATGCGTGGGCTCCTTGACGAGGAGAACGCATGCCGTCCCGCCCAACCGACATGCCCCTTGCGGCCCTTTGCTATCCGAGACCCTAGCCGACGGCCACCGGCGACGCCGATCCGGCTCACCCGATCAACGGAACGCCTCAGACCCCTGGAGGATCGAGCGTGGCAGCGGCGGCGGCCAGCAGGGCGTTGAACCCGGCGTGGGGAAAGGCGCCTCCGGCGGAATCCACCCGGGTGCTGTAGAAGTCCGTCTCGTGGTCGTCGTCCTGACGGGCCCACAGGTTGCCGGTCGGGTCGCGCTGCCAGACCACGTTCTGGCCACGGAAGTCCGCGCGCTCCAGCCAGTCAGTGCCGCGCGGCCAGTAGCCGTCCCACTCCCGCGGCCGTAGCGAGGCGTAGGCCGCGTCCACGGCGGCGACGGCGCCCGGGACATCGTCGTCCTCGAACACCGCGGCGAACCGGCACAGCAGCGCCAGCGTCGCTCCGGGGTGAGGCAGTTCGGGGTCGAGGGCGGTGATCGCTCGGCAGATCACGTCCAGCTCCGACCAGCGCAGCGCGTACGGGTGCCAGTGGGCCAGGTCGTCCCAGCCCAGCTCGGCGGCGTCGGCCGCCAGGGGCTCGGCGATCCCCAGGCTGTGGCTGTCGGCCTCGGGATCGACGCTCAGCAGCACCCGGTAGCCGCCGCCGACCTCGAACTCCACCTCGAGCGCGTCGTCGTCAGCGTCATCTTCGTCGGATTCCTCGTCGAGCAGGTCCTCGAGGTCGCCCAGCCGGTCGGCGCCGGGGCCGTCCTCGTGCGCGAAGGTGTACCGCGCCCAGAATGCCGGATCGTGCAGTGACTCGCGCAGGGGTGAGGGAATGGCCACCCCGGGATCATCGCCTACCGGTGCGGCCACGACCGGACCGGGTGACCCCGCCCCGGCGGCACCTCCACCATCGCGGGTCGGCTGCGGGCCGGGCCGGGACAGGGGCGGGCGGGCGGATCGGCCAGCCTGGCAACCATCCACCGGGCACAGGTTGTTAGTGCCGGTGGAGGAGGCAGCGTGGACGAGGACTTCGTGGCGTACGTCTCGGCGGCCTGGCCAAGACTGTTGCGCTCGGCGTGGTTGCTGACCTGCGACTGGCACCGTGCCGAGGACCTGTTGCAGACGGTACTGGCCAAGGCGCACGGGCGGTGGTCGCGGATCAGCGGCGGATCCCCGGACGCCTACCTGCGCAGCATGCTCGCGACCACCTACCTGAACTGGTGGCGGCGGCGCTGGCGCGGCGAGATCCCGGCCTCGACCCTTCCCGAGCCCGGCGGCGACAACCCGTACGGGCGGGTCGACCTGCGCCTGAGCCTGGCCGCCGCGCTGGCCCGGCTGCCCCGCCAGCAGCGCACCGTGCTGATGCTGCGCTTCCACGCCGACCTCACCGAGGCGCGCACGGCCGAGGCGCTCAACATCGGCGTCGGCACCGTGAAGTCGTACACGGCGCGGGCACTGGCCACCCTGCGCGCCGATCCGACCCTGCGCGGGCTGGGGATCGAGGAGATGAGCGAATGATCGGCCCCGAGCACCTGCACTCCGCGCTGGAGAACGCGATCCCGGTGCCGCCCGAGCAGCTGTCGCGGCCGCCGCTGTCCGCGATCGGCCGGCGCATCCGCCGCCGGCGCCGGCGCACCGCCGTGGCCGCCGTCGCGGCTGTGGTCGCCGTCGTCGCCGCCGGATCGGTGGCGTGGCTGGCCGGGCCGCACGACGGTGCGGTCGCTCCCGCGGTCCGACCGTCGTCCGGGCCGTCCGCCGCCGGGTCCACCGCCCCGTCTCCGGCCGGTACGGGCCCGGTCGCGCCGCCGACCTCCGGCGCCGGGGTGGCGGTCGCCTGGCGTACCGCTAGCGTCGACGCGGCGGGGACGACCGTGACGCTCGGGCTCGACACGTCCCGGTCGGATGCGGGAGCGTGCCGGACGGTGACCGCGATCAGGACCGGCGGGGACGCGTCCGAGATCGTGCTCACCGCCTACCGGAGTGCCAGGCCGGGCACGTGCGATGACTCCGGCGGCGCCGTGGCGACCGTGCGGCTCGGTTCCGCCCTCGGGGACCGTGTGCTCATCGATGGCGCGGACGGCAGGTCCCGCCCGGTCCTGCGGATGGGGGACCTTCCGGTGCCGGCGGGCCTCAGGCAGCTGATCCCCACGGCCGACCCCGACGGCGCGGGGTGGACCCTCGACTACACCCGCTCAAGCGGTCTCGGCCTGGTCCTCTACGCCGTACCGACGCAGAACCGCCTCGTGCCGGACGCCGGCGATCAGACGATGACCGTTCCCGGTCACACGCTCGACGTCGGGCTGACCGGCCGGTACAACGCCAGCTGGGCCGCCGGCGGTTGGTGGATCACCCTCTCGGCCGAACGACTCGAGGGGACCGGGGCCATCACCCTCGACCAGTTCGAGACCCTGATCGCGAGCCTGCCCTGGGGGTGAGCCCGCCATGGGGGTGACCTGCCTGGCGGTGAGCCTCCCTGGCGGTGAGCGCGGGGCCGGAAACGCCGATCGGCACCATGGTCGCCCATGGTGCCGATCGGTTGCGCGATGACTCGACCGCTCGTCTTACCAGGAGGTTGGCTTGCCCGCCTGGTAGAGCCAGACGTTGAAGAAGTTCTTCAGGTTCTGGTGGCTGTCACGCTCGGCCAGCTTGGTGAAGTCCGCGGTGGTCGCGTTGCCGTACCGGTGCTGAACGATCCAGTCGCGCATGATGCGGAAGAAGGCGGTGTCGCCGATCTTCTCCCGGAGCGCCTCCAGCACCATGGCACCGCGGTCGTAGACCGGGGTACCGAACAGGTTGGGAGCCTCGCCCGGGTTCGCCACCGGGAACGCCCACAGGCTGGAGGTGGCGGGCCGGCTGTACAGGCTCGCGAACTGCTGGGCCGCGGTGGTGCCGCCCTCGTGCTCGCTCCAGATCCACTCCGACCAGGTGGCGAAGCCCTCGTGCAGCCAGATGTCCGGCCAGGTCTTCACGGTGACGGTGTCGCCGTACCACTGGTGGGCCAGCTCGTGAGCCAGGGTGGACTCGCCGGGCATCCCCGCGAACACCGGCTTGGTCTGGGTCTCCAGCGAATACCCGAGGTCCGGCGCGTTGTCGACGATGGCGCCGACCGCGTCGAACGGGTACGGGCCGTAGATGGACGAGAAGTAGTTGATGATCGACGGGATCTTGTCCAGCACCGCGCGGCTGGCGGTCAGGGAGGGGTCCACCGCCACATAGGACGGAAGCCGGCCGTCCACCTTGGACGTGGTGAGGTCGAACTTGCCCACCGTCGCGGTCGCCAGGTACGGCGCCATCGGGAGGTTCTCCCGCCACGTGAAGGTGCTCGTGCCGTGGCTGGTGTGCTCGCCGGTCAGCACGCCGTTGGCCATCGCGGTCAGCCCGGACGGCACGCTCACGCTGAAGTCGAAGGTCGCCTTGTCGGCCGGGTTGTCGTTGACCGGGTACCAGGACGGCGCGCCCTGGGGCTCGTCGGCCACCACGGCACCGTCGTCGGTCGCCACCCAGCCCTCGGTGGAGCCGTCGGGGTCGGTGACCGCCTGCGGCACGCCGGCGTACCCGACCGTGACGGTGAAGTGCTGCCCCCGGTGCAGCTTGTTGTGCGGGGTGATGATGAGTTCCTGGCCCTCGTGGCGCCACGACGCGGCACGGCCGTCGACCGTGAGCCGGGAGATGTCGAAGCCGCGCAGGTCAAGGTCGAACCGGTACAGGTTCTCCGTGGCCGTGGCGCTGATCGTCGTCGTGCCGGTCAGTCGCTTGCTGGACGGCTGGTAGTTCAGGTTCAGCGAGTAGTGCGACACGTCGTAGCCGCCGTTGCCGGCGAGCGGGAAGAACGGGTCGCCGGTACCGGACGATCCGGCGACGAAGCCGCCGGAGGCGTAGGCGCCGGAGGGCACCGCGACGACCGCGGCGAGGATCGCGGCCGTGGCCGCGGTAGCGGCCGTCCGCCGGCGACGGGTCGACGCGGTGCGCGGCGTCGCGTTACGGGGTCGGGTCATAGTTGTTGTCCCTCAGTGTGGTGCGAATATCCGGACAACATCATGGCGCACTCGACGCCCGCTGGAAAGATCGCGAGAGGGTCAGCGCAGGGCGCGGGCGATGCCCGCGAGGGTGCGCGCGGACAGCAGCCCGTCGCCCAGTCCGAGTTCGGCTATCGACTGGAAGACCCGCTGATCCCGGCCCGCCGCGCGGATGGCGGCGTCGACCACCCGGGCCCGGCCGGTCAGCGCGGCGGCCAGCCGGCTGTGCCGCAGGTGCCGACCCAGCCTGCGGCGCAGCGTCGCACGGTAGAGCGCCGCGGCGGCCCGACCCTGCCCGACGCCGCGGGCGGCCGCGGCCCCGGCGAGCGAGCCGGACAGCACGGCGTAGAAGATGCCCTCGCCGGTGAACGGGTTGATGAGTGAGTACGCGTCCCCGGCCAGCAGCAGCCGTCCCTGGCCCGGCACCGGCCGGTACGTCGACAGGGGGAGGTGGTGCGCGCGCAGTTGCGTGGCGCCGGCGATGTCGACCTGCGGCAGCAGCGCGGCCAACCGGTCGAGCAGGTGCTCCCGGGACAGCGCGGGGCCGTGCAGCACCTCGCCGTACCCGATGTTGGCCAGGCCGTCGCCGATCGGGAAGCTCCAGGCGTACGCGGGCCACTGGGTCGCCGGGGCGGCGACGATGTACTGCTGGCCGGCGGCCAGGGCGGGTGCGTACCCGCGGATCGCCAGCGCCACCCGGCCCGGCGGGTTGGCGGGCTGGCCGAGGGCGCGGCGTACCCGCGAATAGGCGCCGTCGGCACCGATCACGGTGCGCGCCGAGATCACCCCGTCGAGCACCACCGAGCCGGGGCGATGGTCGATGTCGCGTACGGTGTGCCGGCACAGTTTCGCGCCGGCGGCGACCGCCGCCTCGACCAGCCGGGCGTCGAAGACCGTGCGCGGGATCGTGTAGTTCGGCCGTGCCATGCGACGCGCCACCGCGGCGCCGGACGGCGCGACGAAGCTCAGCGCGGGCACCGGAGCATACCCCTCGTGCACGCCGTCGACGCCGAGGTCGCGCAGCACCTCCAGGGTGTGTGAGGCGATGCCGTCACCGCACGTCTTGTCGCGGGGGAAGTCGGCGCGATCCAGCAGCAGGACGCTCGCGCCCGCTCGCCGGGCCGCGATCGCGGCGCTCGACCCGGCCGGGCCGGCGCCGACGATGACCACGTCGTACTCGTCCATCAGCAGCTCGAAGCGATTTGGCGGCCGGCGCTCACGGACCCACCTTACCGAGCCCGTCAGTGGTGCGGACGCAGCCCGTCGAACAGCATGCCCAGGGTCCGGGTCCGAGGGTGGCCGCCGAGCTGGGCACCACCCCGGCGGCGGTGGCCCTGGCCTGGCTGTGGCGCCGGCCGGATGTCACGTCGGTCATCCTCGGCCCGCGCACGGCCGACCAACTGCGGGACGGCCTCGACGCGCTCGACCTCGAGCTGCCCGACGAACTGGCCGCCCGCCTGAACGTCGGGCGACGGTCAGCCCGCGGTGATCGGCACGACCGCCTCATCGGTGTAGACCAGGAAGGTCAACGACTCCTGGAAGTACAGCTCGATGCTGCTGGCGTCGTGGGACAGGTACCCGATCGACAGGTCCTGGCCGAGGTGCAGTGCGAAGTCGCCGCCCCGGGTGGACAGCAGGAACGCCCCGTCGATGGCCGGCGCCCAGATGATGTCGCCGTCAAGCACCCGGGACAGGTGCTCGCGGATCGGGTACCCGTGGTCGGAGGTCTCGTTGACGGCCGTGTACGCGTCGGCGCAGAGCACCAGCGAGTACGGGCCGGCCACGCCGGCCAGGCGCAGGGCGCTGACCGCCTGGCTCACGGCGTCGGGGTAGGCGCGCACCTCGGCGGGCAGGGCCAGCGCCGGGTTCGCGGCGCAGGCGCGCAGGCCGCCGATCCCGGCCGCCGCGTACCCCTCGAAGACGGCCCGGTCCTCGGCGAACGCGATCTGCCGTGCGGCGTCCTTGACCGGCTGCCAGTCCGCGTCCTTGGCGCCGCGCTCCACGTCGTCGACGGCCTGCCGCGACACGGTGAACGGGACGCGCAGTTCGACCAGCGGCTGCACCTGCCGGGCCCGGGCCAGCACACCCGGCGCGGGGGCGTCGATGTCGCGCAGGTGCCCGGTGCCGATCGCGGACAGCTCGCTGCCCGCCGGCCCTTGCACGTCGACCACCCGGCGACCGGCCAGGTGCCGGCTGAAGGTGCGCCGGGCCTCGTCCTCGATGTCCGCCCACGCGGCGGCCGAGACGGGAGCGAGTTCGCGGTGCAGGTTGTTCATCGGGGGGTACGTCCTTCCAGGTTGCGGGCCTTCAGGTCGCCGATGCCGAGGGAGCCGTCGGCGACCGTTCGCTGTGCCGGTACCGGGGCCGGCTCCTCGGGCGGGGCCGGGGCGGCCGCCGGCGGGTCGTCGAGGAAATCCCCGGTCGGCACGAAGAACAGGGTGCCGGTCACGGCGGTGGAGAAGTCGAGGATGCGGTCGGTGTTGCCGCGCGGCTCGCCCAGGAACATCCGCTCCAGCATCCGCTCGGTGACCTCGGGGGTGGCCGAGTACCCGATGAAGTAGGTGCCGAACTCTGCCCGCCCCACGCTGCCGAACGGCATGTTGTCGCGCAGAATCTCCCGCTTCGTCCCGTCCGGATCGGTGATGGTGTTCACCGCCACATGGGAGTTGTCGGGCTTCACGGCGTCGGGCATCTCGATGTCGGACAGCTTGCTGCGCCCGACGACCCGCTCCTGCGCCTCGACCGGCAGCGCGTCCCAGGCCGCCAGGTCGTGCAGGTACTTCTGCACGATGACGTAGCTGGCGCCGGCGAAGTCGGGATCCTCGTCGCCCACGGTGACGGCGTCGTACGCGGCCGACCCGGTCGGGTTCTCCGTGCCGTCCACGAACCCGAGTAGGTCGCGCTGGTCGAAGTAGCGGAACCCGTGCACCTCGTCCACCACGGTGGCCGCGTCGCCCAGCCGGGACGCGATCAGGGCGGCCAGCTCGAAGCACAGGTCCAGCCGGCTGGAGCGCAGGTGGAACAGCAGGTCACCGGGGGTGGATACGGCCGTGTGCCGGTCGCCGCGAAGCTCCCGGAACGGGTGCAGTCCGGCCGGGCGTGGCCCGTCGAACAGCCGGTCCCAGAGCGCCGAGCCGATGCCCACGACGCAGGACAGCTCACCCTCGGCGGCGCGGAACCCGACCGAGCGCCGCAATCCGCTCACCTCGGACAGTAGGTCCCGGACCGCCTCCTCGCCACCCGGCCGGACGGTCACCACCAGGAAAATCGCGGCGGAGGTCAGCGGCGCCAGCACGGCCTGCGGCACGCCCCCCGGGACCGGCCGTGCCGGTTCTGTCATCGCTCGTACCCTCCCTGACGCTGCCCGGCAAGCTTGCCACATCCACTGGCGCACGGGAGGGACCGGTGTCGCAGGCCACGATGCGGGCGATGGCCCGGTCTGAGCGATGGCCCGGTCTGAGCGATGGCCCGGTCTGAGCGGTGGCCCAGTGCGGGCGGTGGCCCGGTCTGCGCGGCCCGGTCCGGGGGCGGCGGTGGTCCCGGCCGGAGGTGGTGCGGCCCGGCCGGGACGCGTCGAGTCAGGTCAGTGTTGCGCGTTGCCGTCCCCGTGGTGGTGCCCGTTGCCGTTGTTCCCGTTGTTGTGTCCGGGCTTGTCGTGCTGCGGGCGCTTCAGGCCGGTCAGGTCCACCCGTGCGACGCTGTTGCGGTCGGCCACCGTGTTGCCGAAGGCGAACTGCGGCCAGAAGCCCAGGATCTCCTGGCGGCTGCGCTCGCTCCACTCGCGCGCCAGGTCGCTGCGCGACTTGTAGAAGTTCAGCGCGTAGCCCTCCGTGTGCAGGCGCAGGATCGAGAAGCCGCCCGGGTACTCCTTGGCCGCCGCGACCTCCTGGTGCGTGACGCGCGGCGCGGTCGGGCTGACCGAGCGGTGGTTGCGGTGGGTGTGGCCGGCGTGGTGCAGGAACACCCCGGGAGTCTGCGAGTACCAGTCGAGGACCGACGCGGCCTGGGTGGCGTCCAGGGCATTGCCCGAGCTGGCCGGGAAGGCCGACTGCTCCACCATCAGCGGGTGGTGGCCGAACACCAGCGTCGGCTGCTCCCGGTGCGCCTTGAGATCGGCCCGGAACCAGTCCAGCTGGGTCGGTGACATGCCGCCCGCGTCCCCGCCGCCACCGGCCTTGTCGTAGGTGTCCAGCCCGATGACGTGCAGGCCGGACAGGTCCCGGGAGAAGTAGGTCAGCTCGTTGCCCGGGAAGTAGGCGTCGTGGAAGCAGTCGTTGCCCTGCCACTGCCCGACGCGGCAGGAGGCGTACGCGTCCCCGATGTGCGCGCGGTCGTGGTTGCCACGGGCGACGAAGTAGTCGTCGCGGTACTTGCCGAAGCCGTTGAGCAGCTGACCGGCGCGGCTCAGGTCGGTCGGTACGGCCTCCGCCGAGATGTCACCCGCGGCCAGTAGGTAGGTCGGGTCGAACCGGGCGACGTCCCGCACCAGCGATTCGAGCATGACCTCGGGGTACGGCGGCAGGCCCGGCACCTGGGAGATGCCGATGTACTGCGGCTGTCCGCCGACCAGCCCGGCCTGGGTCTCGCCCATGTGCAGGTCGTTGCACAGCACCACGGAGAACAGGTAGCTGCCACGCGGCGGCTGCGGGGTGGTGAAGGAGTAGGGGCCGCCGCCGGTGTCGAGCCCGTAGGTCGAGGTGCCGACCGCGTTGCCGGTGATGAGAGTGAACGGCGTGGCGGCGGCGGTCTTACCGTTGGACCAGGCCTGATAGTAATAGGTCTGACCGGGCTCGAGATGGTCCAGCTCCACGTAGTGGTAGGGCGTGTGGTTCGAGATCCCGTGGGCGACCTTGTTCAGCTTCGACGGGTGGGTGCCGTAGCGCACCTCGCCGTCGGCCGGGGCGGGGATCATCCGGCCCAGCCCGTCATCGGTGCCGGTCTGGCCCGTGTACCAGGTGATGACCGCGTGGTCCTCGGCGAGCGTGACCAGTTCCAGGTTTACCGCGGTCACGTCGGTCGTGCCGGACCCGGTGCTGGCGTTGGCGCGGCCGGGGTCGAGCATCGTCAACGGCGCGGCGGCGGCGGTCGCGTAGGCCGTCCAGCGCAGGAAGTCTCGGCGGGTGAAGTCACATCCAGGCATGGGCGGACGTTATTCGCGCGGGTTGAATGCGTCACCGGTGCGAGCATGCATATACATGTCCACTAGGGAAACGGCACCCGCGCCGGGTGGCGGGTGCCGTTTGGTGGACCCGTGCCCGGTCGTTCGATCGGGCACGGGTCCGCGAGGTCAGCGCCTCGGTAGGGTCACTTGGTGGAGACCGAGCAGTACGAGTCGAACGTGTCGCTGTCGGCGGTCAGCTTGTCCTTCTCCTGCTGCGTCGGGCCCCTGCCGGCCTTGACGTCGGCGACCAGGGCGCTGTAGTCGGCGGCGAGGTCCTTGTCCGCGGCTCGCACCTTGTCGTCCTTGGCCTGGCTGGCCGCGTCGTTCAGCCCGTCGACCATCTTCAGTACCCCGGCCTCGAAGGTGTCCGGGTCGCTGGACGATACCGCGTCCTGATTGTCGAAGATCGCGGACTTGCCGACGGTGCACCCGGGGTCCACCAGGGTCTTCACCCTGGTAGCGACCGCGATGGTGCTCGAGACGCCGACACCCGTGAGAACCAACGAGATGACCAGGCCCGCGATGGCCAGGCCCTTGCCCTTCTGGCGGCTACGGCCGACCTTGACCATCGCGACGATGCTCAGGATGAGGCCGAGCGGCGCCACGAGGAAGGCGAGGACGAAACCCGCGATGGCCAGACCATTCGTGCCCTGCGGCACCGTCATGCCCGGCGCGAGGGGTGGAGCGGGAGGGAGGGGCATGCCCGGCGGGATGGGCGCGCCAGGGGGGAACGACGCGTTCGGGGAGAACGGTGCGCCCGGGGGGAACGGTGCGTTCGGCGGGACGGGTGCGCCCGGAGGGAACGGTGCGCCCGGGGGGAACGGTGCGCCCGGGGGAATGGGCATGCCCGGTGCGGGCATGCCCGGCGTGCCGAGTTCGGCCGGAGCCGGCGGGGGAACCCAGCCGGCCGGGGGAGCGGGCTCGGCAGGCATCGGGTTGTGCGGGTCGCTCGACATTCTCTTTGCTGTCCATTTCGGGGGTATGGGAATTTATGCGTTCGGCACAGTACGCGAGCGATTACGGCACCCCCGCGAGGGGATGCCCCACCCCGGGTGACCTCCCCGAACTGATTCACCACGGGTCAGTAATTACGTCCAGAGTGGACATAGGTGATTTAGCCCGGCCTATCAGTCGACGCGCGGATCAACGGCGCGGATCCCGCCGACCGTCCACAGAGGAAGCGGCGCCCGCCGTTCACGTTCGGCGAGGAGGTCAGCCGCGGCAGCGGACCGTACCGGCTCCCGGTGGCGCGACATCGACCCGCGCCGGGCCGACGGGTGTCGATCCGGCGAACGCGCCCCGTCGCGCGGACGCGCGGACGCGCGAGGAGATTTCGGCGCGGCTCGATGGGCCGGAGGCGGCTGGTAGCGGCATCATGAGGGGATGACGGTACCTCGGGTCCAGGGCGGGCGGCTGGCCGCGCTGCGCCAGATGCGAGGCGACCCGTTGGGGTTCTTCACCAGGGCCCGGCGGGAGTGCGGCGTGATCGCCCGGCTGCCGGTGCCCGGCCGGCTCTACCTGGTCAGCGACCCGGACGCCATCCACCGGGGGCTGACCGCCACGGGCCGCGACTACGCCAAGGGACAGGGCCGCTCCAGGGACCCGGACCGCGCCGGCTTCCAGCCGCTGCAGCGCATCCTCGGCCAGGGGCTGCTGACCAGCGCCGGCCCGCTGTGGCGTCGCCAGCGCCGGCTCATCCAGCCGATGTTCCACCACGCGCGCATCGCGCAGTACTGCGAGGTGTTCGCCGACCTCGCCGAGCGCACCGGCGCGGGGTGGCGCGACGGCGAGGTGCGCGACGTACATGCCGACATGACCGAGCTGACCCTCGCGATCGTCGCGCGCACCGTCTTCGACATCGACCTCGATGCCGCCATCGTGGCGCAGATCCAGCAGTGGCTGGGCGCCAACATGGCCACCGCCCGGCGGGGCGCCAACCTGCCGCTGATGCGCTACCTCGACCTGCTGCCGCTGCCGTCCACCCGGCGCTGGAACGCCGACCGCCGCGCGCTCGACGCGATGATCCATGAGCTGATCGCCAACCGCAGGGCCGCCGCCGGGTCGGGAAACGACCTGCTCGGGCTGCTACTCGAGGCCAGGGACGCGGATACCGGCGAGGCGATGCCGGACGGCCAGGTCCGGGACGAGGCGGTGACCCTGCTGCTGGCCGGGCACGAGACCACCGCCAACGCGCTGGCCTGGAGCCTGCACCTGCTGGGTACGCACCCGCCCGCGCAGGAGCGGCTGCGCGCCGAACTCGACGAGGTGCTCGCCGGCCGGCGGCCCGGGGCGGCCGACCTGCCCCGGCTGCCGTACGCCACGGCCGTGCTCCGCGAGGCGATGCGCCTGTACCCGCCCGCCTGGGTGGTCGCCCGCCGGTTGCTCACCGCCCAGGAGGTCTGCGGGCACCGGCTGCGGGCCGGCTCCGTGCTCGTGTTCAGTTCCTGGGTGATGCACCGCGACGCGCGGTGGTGGCCGGAGCCGGAGCGCTTCCGGCCGGAGCGCTGGCTCGAAGGGCCCTCCGGCCGGCCGCGCTACGCCTACTTCCCGTTCGGCGGTGGCCCCCGCCAGTGCATCGGCAACGCCTTCGCCGAGGCGGAGGGGGCGCTGGCCCTGGCCACGCTGTGCCGGCACTGGCGCTTCACGCCCGCGTCGGACGCGCCGGTGTCGCCCCAACCGTTGGTGACCCTGCGCCCCCGGTCCGGCGTACCGATGACGGTCCACTCGGTGAACGCCCGGCGGGCGACCGACGGCGGCCAGGCGTCCGGCGGCTGATCCCGATCCGGGCCCGTCCAAGGGCTCCCCGTCAGGGCCGCCACGGCCCTCCGCCACGGCCCCCGGGCCGGCCGGGGCGGGGGATGGACCCCCGGTGGGCCGGCCGCGGCGTGGCAGACTCTGGGTCGCCGCCATCACGGCGGCGGTCACCTCGCGGTCGGCCGGTGCGCCGACCGCCCGGGTACCCACCGGGGCACCCGCCGGGCCTTCGGCACCGTCCGAGGCGGCACTCCCGCCGGTGGAGCGCAAACACCCATCTTCGAACGTACGTGAAGCATCGTCAGGGAAACGTCATGATCCGTGCGTGGGGCGTGGTTATTTCGTCTGTGAACCTTGGCAACCGCCCTGACCGCTTCCAGCATTGGTCTCGTGAGTCCCGGAGATGGCAGAAAGCCCCGACACGCAAGGGGCCCGGCGCGGGCACGCGTGCCCGGAAGCCGGGAAGTGTCGGGTCTGGAGGAAGACGTGACCTTGGTGGATGTGCTCCCGTCGCTGCGAACATCGCTGCCGCAGCGGCTCGAGCCGGATCTGTGGCCCTACACCGCTCGGCGGGTAGGGCCAGAGCTGTACGTGGGCGAGGTGTCGCTGAGCGCCCTCGCCCAGCGGTATGGCACCCCGTGTTACGTATTGGACGAAAAGGACGTGCGGCGGCGCTGCGGCGAGTACCGCGCCGCCTTCGGTGAGGGTGCGGTGTCCTATGCCGCGCGAGCCTTCACCAGCGGCCGCCTGGTGCGGTGGATGGCCGAGGAGGGCCTGGGCCTGAGCGTGTGCTCGGCGGGCGAGTTGGCGGTGGCGCGCGGGGTCGGGTTCCCGGCCGAGCGCCTGACGATGCACGGTGACGCGAAGACGCCGGTGGACCTGCGGGCGGCGACGGAGTGCCGCGTCGGCCGGGTGGTGGTGACGTCCCTGCAGGAGATCTCCCGGCTGGCGACCGAGGGGCGCGGCCGGCGGCAGAAGGTGCTGCTGCGGGTGCTGCTCGGCCCGGCCATGCCCGGCGCGACCGGGCTGCCCGCCGCCCCCGACGAGGAGCGGTTCGGCCTGTCCGCCGGTACCGAGGAACTCGACGAGGCGGTGCGGCGGGTGACCGCGCAGCCGGGCCTGGAGCTGGTCGGCCTGGACTACTTCCTGGGTTCCCAGGCGGCCCGCTTCGGCGGCTACGAGCAGGCGCTGCGCCGCATGCTGGCGGTGATGGCCGACCTGTCGCACCGGTTCGGGTGCACGCTGTCCGAGCTGAACCTGGGCGGCGGGTTCGCCGTGCCGTACCGGTACGGCGAGGACGGGTTCGCGGTCGAGGCGTTCGCCTCCCGCTGGCCGGGCGTCGTGCGGGTGGAGTGCGAGCGGCTCGGCATCCCGATGCCCCGGCTGACCGCGACGCCGGGCCGGGCCCTCGTCGCCCGCGCGGGCGTGGCGCTGTACCGGGTGCTGGGCATCAGGCACGACACGGCAGGGCACCAACTGGTCGCGGTCGACGGCGGGCTGTCCGACAACCCCCGGCCGGCGCTGTACGGGGCGCGGTACACGCCCGCCCTGATCGGCCGGTACCCGACCGTCGCGGACCGACCGACCACAGTCGTGGGGCGGCACGGCGAATCCGGCGACGTGATCGCCCGTGACGTGCCGCTGCCGGGGGACCTGCACCCCGGGGACCTGCTGGCGGTCGCCGACTGCGGCGCGTACCACCACTCGATGGCGTCGAACTACAACCTGGTGACGCGGCCGCCGGTGGTGTCCGTGCGGGACGGGCAGACCCGGGTCATGATCCGTCGCGAAACGATCGACGACCTGCTGGCCCGGGACCCGGACCTCGCCGCGGTGCGCATCGCCGGCGAGGCCCAGGGCCGGCCGATGGGCCGGCGGGCGGAGCGGCGCTCGGAGCGGTCGATGGACCGCGCGATTATCCCCGCTGTGCCACGTAGCAACGCCGGGCGGGTCCGCCCGGTGAAGCGCCTGGCCAGCTGACCGGCGCGCGGCCCCGGGCGGTCGGATCGACCGGCCCGGGGCCCGCCAGCGGGTTGGCGGTCCCGCGAGGGCGCGAAAGTTTGTGTTCAGGGAGTGCGGCCGGAGCCGATCTGTGGCGCGGGCGAGCACTCCCCACGTTTGTCCGGGGATGCGGCCGGAGCCGGTGAGCCGTCACCGCTCTCGCAGGGCGTCACCGCTCTCGCAGGGCGGAATTCATTCGAAGAACGGCGGGTACATCGCGTAGGTGGACCACCACGAGTCGAGCTGGAACACGTGCTCGATGAGCTTGCGGCCGGTGGGGGTGAGCCGGAACCGCACCCGTTCGTCGTCGATCGTGTCCCAACTGCCGCCGGCCGGCTCCTGGGCGACCGCCCGATGTGCGGCCAGCGCGCGCAGCGCGGCGATGGCCAGCCGGCGTGGCGATCCCGTGGCCCGGCGCAGGCCGGTCAGGCTGTGTGGCTGATCGTCGAGGACGGCCAGGATCTCGGACACGTAGGGCTCGCGGATGAGCGACAGCAGGGCCTCGCCCGGCTCATCCGCCCGGGGCGTTCCGCCGCCGCGTTGTGGTGGTTGTTCGGCAACCATGAGGCATCCAATTCCTAGCTCGCGACGAGCCCGTCCGCGTCCAGGGCCATGCCGGTCAGCCGGGCGGACAGGCGCCACAGGCGGTCCACGGAGCCCTGATCGTGAACGAGGGCGGCCGGTATCGCGGGCACCTGGCCCTCGTAGTACCCGCCGTTGCGGACGCCGTTGCGGGCGTCGCACAGGCGCAGCACCGCCTCGGCGCCCCGGTCCACCGGAGCGCCGTACCTCCCGTAGACGCTGCACATGGTGCCGGTGGCCACGACGCCGGGGTGCACGCTGACCGCGCTGACGGTGCCGGTGTCGTCGCCGCGTCGGACCGCCAGCGCCTGCGACAGCATGGTGAGCGCCAGCTTGGACTGCGCGTACGCCGCGACCGGGGCGTAGCGGGTGGTTCGGTCCATGTCGCTCCAGCTCAGGTGGGCGCCGCGGTGCGTCGCCGAGGACAGGTTCACCACCCGTCCGTGCGAGGCGCCGGACAGCGGCTCCCACAGCAGCCTGGTGAGCAGGTAGTGGGCCAGGTAATTGACCTGGAAGGTCAGCTCGTGCCCGTCGGCGGTGATGTGCCGGCGGACACCGCCGACGGTGGCCGCGTTGTTCACCAGCAGGTCGAGCCGCCCGTGCTCGGCGGCGACCCGCCCGGCCAGCGCCCGCACCTCGTCGAGCCGGCTGAAGTCGGCGACGACGGTGTGCAGCGCCAGCGGGTCGGCGCCCTCGTCGAGCAGGGCGGTCACCGCCCGGGCTCCCTCCTCGGAGGTGCGGGCATGCACG
Organism: Rugosimonospora acidiphila; assembly: GCF_039543385.1. Classification (NCBI taxonomy): domain Bacteria; kingdom Bacillati; phylum Actinomycetota; class Actinomycetes; order Micromonosporales; family Micromonosporaceae; genus Rugosimonospora; species Rugosimonospora acidiphila. The sequence continues at coordinate 49,094 of NZ_BAABJQ010000034.1, read as the reverse complement.
ATCACCGTCGCGCCCGAGGCGGTCAGCGCCTGGGCGATCCGGAAGCCGATCCCGTGGGTGGCGCCGGTGATCAGGGCCACCTGGTCGGTGTGTTCGGTGCTGAGCATGTTCAGTCCACGAGGAATCGGGTGGCGCCAGGCGACCGGGTCGCCGGCCGGGCATCGGTGCCGTGGTCGCGGACCGGGCAGGCGGGGCCTGTCATGGACCAAGTGAACGAGGTGGCGGGCGGGCGCACAACCCCGCGCGGGCAATCGCTATACGGATTTTATGTGCCGACTGGTGCCTGCCGCCCGCCGCGACAGGGCGGCCGCGGCGAGGCGGGTCGACGCGCGTGCGGGCGCGGCGTCAAGACAGCGGGCGCGGCGTCAAGACGGCGTCAGAATTCTGGGCCGGGGCGTGGTTATCGTGTCAACGTACCTTGGCGGGTGGATCGCCGGGGTATCAGCATGGCGAGGTGACTCCTGGAACTGGCGGGAAATCCGCCGTCCACCGGGGGCGACGACACAGCGAGGACGACGAGGCGCGGCTGCTGCGGACGGTGCTCCCGGTGCGTTCGGGCCCGGCGACCTCGGGCCCGGCGACCACGGCGGGGAACGGGCGGGTGCTCGCCCCGGCGATCGAGGCGCTGGTGTGCGTGCGGACCGCCGACACCACCGACCCCGAGCAGTTCGCCGCGTACCTTCGCACCGAGCTCGCGGTGGCCGAGGTGTGGCGGGTCGCGGCCGACATCGACGCCGTCGTGCGGCTGTCCTGTGCCAGCCTGGCCGACCTGAACGCGGTGGTCGCGCGGATGCGCCACCGGGGCGGGGCCGCGCACACCGTGACGTATCTCGTGCTGCCTTCGGGCGGCGACTCCCGGTGAGCCCGTCAGCCGGCGGGCAACGGGACCGCGGCGCCGCCGCACCGTAGGGGTGACGGTGCGGCGGCGCAGCGCGTGGTGGTCCCGCGGGCCGGAGGCCAACGGGGCGCTCGGCCCGGGGCGGTGAGGCTCAACTCAGGGCGGTGAACCAGTCGAGGACCTGGGGGACGGCGAGGATGCCCGACCCGCTGTGATCGACCGGCCCGACGTCGATCAGCGGCGCGTTGACACCCCGGGTGCGCAACTGGGCCTGGCACACCTCGGAGTTGGCGATCGTCACGTCACGGTCGCCGTCGGCCGCGTACAGGCGCACCGGCACGCGCGGCTGCCACTGGCAGGTACCGTCGTCGGCGCGGATCGCCCGCAGCAGCCCGCCGCGCGGCTGGCGCAGCCGGCGCAGGTACTCCGGCGTGAGCAGTTCGGTCGGGGTGGCGGGCAGGTTCGCGGCGATGGTCTCCTCGTCGTGGTACCCGTCGAACAGTCCCTCGACCGTCGCGTCGTACGGCGCCAGGAACACCTCCGACGGCCGGTCGTACAGGTGGTGGAGCCGGTTCATCGCCACGGTCCAGTACGCGATGTAGAACGTGCCGTGGGCCGGATCGATCTGGCCGGGGCCGTCCCCGGGGTGGTCGAGCAGCGCCGGCAGCTCCGTGTTCCGCAGGTCGTAGGGGCCGCTGATCGGCGCGAGCGCGACGAGCCGCCAGCCGGGGGACTGGCCGTCCTGCAGCGCGCGCCCGACCGCCATGGTGGCCTGGCCCCCCTGCGACAGGCCGGTGACCCGGACCGACCGGTCGAGGTCGCGCCCCTGCGCGGCCGCCAGGGTCGCCGCCGCGCGCAGCAGGTCGAGGCTGGCACTGACCTCGGTCGCGACGTCCAGGTACGGATGGTCGCCGGGCCCGGTACCCAGGCCGAGGTAGTCGGGCGCGACCCCGGCGTACCCGGCGGCGGCGAACAGCTCGGTCACCTCCCGGTCCCCGTTGCCGGCGGTGATGGATCCGACCCCGTTCCGGTCGGGCCTGGTGCCGTGCCCCCACATGATGGACGGTAGGCGGCGCGGCCCCCCGTCCGGAAGGACGGCCAGTCCGCTGGCGGTTGTCGGCCGGCCGTCGGGGTCGATGGTGCGGTACGTCAGGCGGTACGCGGTCACCCCGTACCGCACGTGGCTGGTGTCGATCGGCACCGAGGCGAGGATCGCGACGAGTTCGGGCACGGACAGGTGCTCGAGCGGGGTGACGGACAGCAGCGTGCCCCGAGTGGCCTCGGTGGCCGGGCCGGCGACCCCGATCGCCGCGGCGCCGGCGCGCGCGGCGTTGCCGGGCCCCGCGGCGTTGCCCTGGCTCGCGGCGTTGGCGGGGCTCGCGGCGTTGGCGGGGCTCGCGGCGTTGGCGGGGCTCGCGGCCGACGCCGGGGACGGTGCCGGGATCAGTGTGGCGGTCAGTGTGGCGGTCAGTGCGCCGGTGAGCAGCAGGGCGGTGGCGGCGGTGAGCGCCCGCGTGCGGTGCGTGCGGTCGGATCCGCCGAGGAGCCGCGTGCCGGTCCGGAGGACAGCGGTGCGCCCGGCTGCGGCGGCATCCGTGTGGTCGATATCCATGGATCGATGGTGTGGCCGCCGGGGGCGGGAATCGATCCGGCGGGCATCAGCATGGGGGGTGGGGTCTGCCCCCGAATGGGCGCCGGTCGGACAGCCGCGACCCGGCCCGACTCGCCTACGCCCGGTCGGATGGCGCCGGTCGGATGGCGAGGGTCGGATGGCGCCGGTCGGACAGCCGGAAACTGGACAGTGACGTCCGTTTGGTCGCGAACGCCCCCGGGAACGGAGAAACTGCCGTCAGGTACGCGCCGGGGAGGAGCAGACGCCATGCGGATCAGTGAGCGGCGGATAACGCTCGGGTGGCTGGTGAGCGCCGCGCTGGTCGCGGCCCTGGCCGGCTGCTCGTCCCGGACCGGTACCGCCCCGGCCGGATCGGCACAGCCCGGCTCGGCGCCGCCGGTGGCGTCGACCTCCGGCTCGTCGACGTCCGGGCCGCACGGGTCCGCGCCGGCGGGCGGTACCGGGGCCGGTGCGCGCCCGCCCGGCGGCCCGGTACCGGCCGGGTTCCTCGCCCGGGACTTCACCTTCGTCAGCCCGGATCAGGGCTGGTTGCTGGGTACCGCGCCGTGCTCGTCGGCGCCGTGCACCTCGATCGTGCGGACCACCGATGGCGGCCGGAGCTGGGTGGGAATCCCGGCCCCGCGCGCCGACCTCGAGTTCAACGGGCAGAACGGCTGCGACGCGGATCAGGCGTGCGTACGCGGCCTGCGGTTCGCCGACACCCGCACCGGCTACGCGTACGGCTCCACGGGGCTGTACCTGACCCGGGACGGTGGGGCCACCTGGTCCCGGCAGCCGGGGCAGGCCGACGCCGTCGAGGTGGGTGACGGCACCGCGCTACGGGTCGGTCACGGCACCGAGGGCTGCCCGCCGGGCTGCGGGTACCAGGTGTCCACCGCGCCGGTGGGCGGCACCCAGTGGCAGACGGTCAGCCTGCCCGGCACGCTGACCGGCAACGCGGTGCAGTTGCTGCGGGTCGGGCACCGCGCGTTCCTGGCGGTGTACCGCAACACCGCCGGTGGCGCCGAGGACGCCCACAGCACCCTGGTCACCTCCGCCGACGACGGCGGCCACTGGACCCTGCACTCCGACCCGTGCGGCAGCCAGGGCGGCCAGGAGGCGGACACCACGCAACTGGCCGCCGGACCGGACGGTTCGCTGACCGTGCTGTGCCGGGTGCGCCAGACCGGCGTCGGATTCGTGGCCACGTCCACCGACGGCGGCGCCAGCTTCGGGCCGGCGCACCGGTTCCCGGACGGGCCGGTCCAGGCGGTCGGTGCCGCGAGCGCGACGGTGCTGCTGGTGTCGTCCGGCGGAAACGCCTACCGCAGCACCGACTCCGGCGTCTCGTGGACCCAGGTGGCCCGGGCGCCGTTCCCGTCCGAAGGGGAGGTCCAGCCGGGCGTGTTCGGGTTCCAGAACGCCGGCACGGGCCGGTGGGTGCCCGGCGGGGCGCAGGTGCTCACCACGACCGACGGCGGGCGGACCTGGACGACCGCCACCTTCGGGGGTTCGTGAGCGGAACCCGCGCCCCGGGTCTCAATCGATCCGGACCAGCTTCTGCAGGCTGGGGAAGTGCGCGGGTGCGTCCTGACCCGGGAACAGCTGCGGCCACGCGGTCGCGCCCACCTGGGCCACGTAGATGTCACCGTGCGAGTCCACCGCGATGCCGTGCGGTGAGAGGAACTGGCCCGGTTCCAGCCCGGCCGAGGGCGAGATGCACAACCGGGTGATGAGCCGCCCATGTTCGTCCACAATGGATAGGCGTGGGCCGAGGTTGTGCGCGCCCCGGTTGAAGCGCATCACCGGCCCGATCTCGCCTATCAGCCACGCCTTTGGCTCGCCCGGCAGCGGCACGATGGAACTCGGCCGGTGCAGGTTGCGCCACTCCGTGACGAACATGCCGGCGTCGTCGAAGATCTGCACCCGGTGGTTCTCGCGGTCCGCGACGTAGACCATGCCGTCGGCGTCGCAGTGCAGCGCGTGCGGCAGATTGAACTCGCCGGGTCCGGCGCCGCAGTCGCCGAAGGACCAGCGCAGCTCGCCGTCGGGGGAGTAGCGGTGCACGCGGGCGTTCTGGTAGCCGTCCGAGACCCAGATGTCGCCATCGGGCGCGAGCGCGGTGTGGGTACAGCGCCGGAACGGCCGGCCGCTCATGAAGGGCGCCGGGTTGCCGGCGTCGCCGATCTGGAGCAGCACCCGGCCGTCCGCGGTGCACCTGCGGACCGTGTGGTCGCCGTCGTCGGTGAGGTAGAGCAGATCGTCCGGGGTGATGTGGACGCCGTGCGGGTGGGTGAAGACGTCACCGCCCCAGGAGCCGTGGAAGGCGCCGTCGCGGTCGAACACCGCCACCGGGTTCGGGCCGCGGCTGAACACGTACACCCGGTCCCGGCTGTCCACCCCGACGCCGGGCACGTCGCCGAGCGTCCAGCCCTCGGGCAGTTGAGCCCACTGCGTCTCGACCCGGTACCGGAACTGTCCGCTGCCCAGAATCACCATCAGTGGCTCCTCGCCTCGTGCGTGAAGCGCACGATGCGCTCCATCGCGGTCACCGCCGCCGGGGTGCTCACGTCCCTGGTGAGGAAGCCGTGCGGCGCGTCCTCGTAGCGCAGCACCTCGGCGGCGCCGCCGGCCTCGCGGTACGCGGCGCCGAACCGGTCGGCCATGTCCGGCGTCAGGTTGTTGTCCACCACTCCCTGGATGACCAGCGCGGGTGGGAGGGTGGCCGCCTCGCCCGAGGCCAGGATGCGCATCGGGTTGCCCTCGGTCATGGTGGCCTCGTCGCCCCAGTACGCGACGTGGCTGTCGATGAGCTTCTGCCTGTGCTCCGCCTGCACCATCTGCCATCGGGTCACCGGGTCGAGCACGGCGTAGCACAGGATGAGGAACGCGAGCCGCGCCTGCGGCGAGCCGCCGGGCGTCCGCGGTTCCAGGGGCAGCCGCGCGTACCGGTCGTCCTCGGGGCGCAGCACGGCCAGGGTGAGCTGGTGGCCGCCGCTGGAGAAGCCGATGCCGCCGATCCGGGCGGGGTCGATCCGGTACCGCTCGGCGTGCGCGCGCAGCCACCGGATGGCGAGGTGGACGTCCGCGACGGGCTCGGGGTAGCCGGCCACCGGCGGCATGCGGAAGTCCACCGACATGACCACGGCGCCGGTGCCGGCCAGGGCCCGGTTGGCCGGCTCGTTGTTGAACCGGTCGCCCGAGGTCCAGGCGCCGCCGTGCACGCTGAGGACGGCGGGGAAGGGGCCCTCGCCCAGCGGAACGTACATCCGGGCCAGGAGCGCGCCGGTGTCGTGGCGCAGGAACTCGACGTCCCGCTCCTCGACCTCGTACCCGCCGGGCGCTCCGGCCGACCACGATGTTTGCATACTGTAGTATTGCATACTGCCGACCGAGCCTCGCCCACCCTGGCGCGGGGTCGCGGCCGGGCGTGCAAGATCCGCATACTGCTCGGCATGATCGTTGGAGGCAGCGAAGTGGTGGAAGCAGTAGGCAAGCCCGACGTCGCGTTCGTCATGGCCGGCACCCGTGGCCTGGGACTGGCCTCGGCGGTGGCGCTCGCCGAGCGGGGACATCCGGTCGCGGTCTGCGCCCGGACGCCGGAGGCCGTGCGCAGCGCCGTGGCCCTGCTGGAGCGGCACGGACCCGCCTTCGGCGTGGTCGCCGACGTCAGCGACGCGGCCGCGCTGGCCGACGCCGTGGCGGCGGTGCGGGACCGGCTCGGACCCGTCGGTGTCCTGGTCGCCAACGCCGGCGGGCCGCCGGCCGGCGACTTCTTCAGCGTGACGCCCGAGCACTGGGACGTGGCGTACCAGCTGACGCTGATGAGCGTGGTGCGGGCGGTGCGGGCGGTGGTGCCCGAGATGCGCGCCGCCGGTCGCGGCCGGATAGTCGTCATCGGCTCGTCCAGCGTCCGCCGGCCGATCCCGGGCATCCTGCTGTCCAACGTCTTCCGGCCGGCCCTCGACGGGCTGGTCAAGGACCTCGCCGTGACGCTGGCCCCGATGGGCATCACCGTCAACATGGTCAACGCTGGCCGGATCGACACCGACCGCGTGCGCGAGCTGGACGCCGGCGCGGCGAAGCGGCAGGGCGTGAGCCCCGAGGAGATCCGGCGCGGCTCCGAGGCGACCATCCCGATGGGGCGCTACGGCAGCCCGGAGGAGCTGGGCTCGTGCGTGGCCTACCTGGCCTCGCCCGCCGCGTCCTACATCACCGGGCAGTCCATCCTGGTCGACGGCGGGCTGGTGCCGACGCTGCCGTAGCCGCGGCGCGCGCGAAGCGCGTGGCGGCCCGTTCCCCGATATCCGTCCTGCGAAAGGGCACCCATGCGCTTTGCGACCCTGATGGTGGACGGCGTCCAGCAGGCCGCCCTCGGTGTGGCCGGCGGCCGGTGGGCGCCGCTGTGCCGGCTGGCGGACGGGCTCGCCGGGGACCTGCTCGGGCTCATCGAGCGGGTCCCCGACCCCGGATTCCTCGCCGACCTGGCGCGTCGGGCGGCCCAGATGCCCGACAGTGAGCTGATCGGCGCGGACGCCGCCGTCTACCGGCCGCCGTACCGCCGGCCCCGGAAGATCTGGGGCATCGGCCTGAACTACCGCGAGCACGCCGCCGACCTCGACGCGCCGCACCCCGATCAGCCCGCCTCGTTCCTGAAGGCCGAGCACACCATCGTCGGCCCCGGCGACGACATCGTGCTTCCGCCGCAGAGCCGGCGGGTGACTGCCGAGGCCGAGGTCGGCATCGTCATCGGCCGGACCGCGCGCGACGTGCCGGAACGGGAGGCGCTCGACCACGTGTTCGGCGTCTGCGCGATCCTCGACCAGACCGCCGAGGACATCCTCGCCGAGAACCCGAGGTATCTGACCCGGTCGAAGAACTTCCCGACGTTCTTCTCCTTCGGCCCCGAGGTGGTCACCCTCGACGAGTTGGCCGGGTACGGTCCGGACCTGGAACGGCTGAACATCGCGACCGTGGTCAACGGCACCACGGTCCGCGCCAACACCGTGGCGAACATGACGCACGGCCTGCGCCGGCTGATCAGCTTCCACAGCGCGATGATGCCGCTGTTCCCCGGCGACATCATCTCCACCGGCACACCGGGCGCCGGGGTCATCCGCCCCGGCGATGTGGCCGAGGCCAGGATCGGCGCGATGCTGGTGCTGACCAACCCGGTCACCGGCCCCGCCGCCGGGGCGACCCGAGCCCACCGAGAAGGAGCCAGACCATGACGCTGTCCCGCCACGCCCGGGGCGTCTACGCCATCGCGCCCACGCCGTTCGCCGCCGACGGCGCGCTGGACCTGGAGTCGGTGGACCGGATGGTGGATTTCTACGCGGCGGCGGGCGTGGACGGCCTGACCGTCCTGGGCCAGCTGGGCGAGGCCCCGAAGCTGGACCACGCCGAGGCGCTGGCGGTGGTGCGCCGGGTGGTGGACCGGGCGGCGTTCCCGGTCGTGGTCGGCGTCTCCGCCCCCGGGTTCGCGGCCATGCGGTCGCTGTCGGTCGCCGCGATGGACCTCGGCGCCGCCGGCGTGATGATCGCGCCGCCCTCGTCGCTGCGCACCGACGACCAGATAGTGAACTACTACGCCGGTGCCGCGGCCGCGATCGGCGCGGACACTCCGTTCGTCATCCAGGACTACCCGCTGACGTTCACGGTCGTGATGACCCCCGAGGTGATCCGGCGGATCGCCACCGACAACCCGAACTGCGTGATGCTCAAGCACGAGGACTGGCCGGGCCTGGAGAAGATCTCGGCGCTGCGCGCCTTCGAAGAGCGTGAGGCGATGCCGCGGCTGTCCGTACTGTGCGGCAACGGCGGGCTGTTCCTCGACTTCGAGACCGAGCGCGGCGCCGACGGCGCGATGACGGGGTACTGCTTCCCCGAGATGCTCGTCGACGTCGTGAAGGCGTCGGCGGCCGGGCGGCGGGACGAGGCGCACGACCTGTTCGACGCGCACCTGCCGCTGCTGCGGTACGAGCAGCAGCCCGGAATCGGGCTCGCGGTGCGCAAGTACGTGTTGGCCCGGCGCGGGGTGCTGGCCACCGACACGCAACGGACCCCCGCCGCCCGACTGTCGAGCGCCGCGATCGCGGAGGTGGACTACCTGCTGGACCGGCTGGCCCGCCACGACGCCCGGGCGAAGGTCAGCTCGTAGCGCTAAGCACGTTTGTTCACCCGTCGCGTCGCCGCACGGGGCGCGGGCCATCGCGTGGGCCTGGGAGGCGCGTACCCGCTTGCAGGCCGAGTACGTCAGCCAGCGACAGTTCCAGGTGTTCCACGAGCGGCTGCGGCTGGCCGAGGACTGCCTGCAGGACGTGGCCCGGCGGGATCCGGGCGCCGCCGCGGTGCGGGCCTCTGAAACTGCCCGCCCGGGTCAGGGGCGATCGAGCAGGGCCACCTCGGCCGGGTCGGCCAGCCGCTGGCGGATCCGGTAGTGCATCTTCTTTCCCGTCGCGGTGCGCGGCAGTTCGTCGACGAAGCGGTACCGGCGGGGGCGCTTGAAGTCGGCGAGCATGGGGTGGGCCAGGCAGTGCTTGTCGCACTCAGCGGCCGTCAGGCCGGCGCCCGCGGGCACCACGTACGCGACGACGACCTCGCCCCACCGCTCGTCGGTCAGCCCGACGACTATCGAGTCGGCCACCAGCGGGTGCTCGTTGAGCACCTCCTCGACCTGTACCGGGTGCACGTTCTCGCCGCCGGAGATGATCATGTCGTCCTTGCGGCCGACGATCGTCACGTACTCCTGCGCGTCCCAGGTCGCCAGGTCGCCGCTGTAGAGCCAGCCGTCCTTGAACCGGGCGGCCTGCTCCCCGGCCGCGTTGACGTAGGAGTAGCCCGACTTCACCGACCGCATGATGACCTCGCCGGTCTCCGTGCCGTCCTTCGCGACCGTGTCGGCCGGGTCGGCGAGCCGGTCCTCGTACACGCGCACCACCGCGACGTCGTCGTCGGTGCACGCCCGCCCGGCGCTGCCGGCGTGCTCCGGCAGGTCGGCGGGGCGCAGGAAGGTGTTCCAGAACGCCTCCGTCGTGCCGTACCCGTTGAAGATGCGCGGGGTCAGCACGCTCTGGTACCGCAGGCACGCCGAGCGCTCCAGCGGGGCGCCCATCGTGACGATGCCGCGCAGGCTGGACAGATCACGGCCGGCGTGCTCCTGGGCGGCGGTGAGCATGGCGAGGTTGGTGGGCGCGCCGATCAGGAACGTCAGCCCGTGCTCGGCGACCATGTCCAGGCAGCGCTCGGCGTCGAAGCCGCGCATCGTCACCGCGGCCGCGCCCGCGTAGAACACGGCGTTCGGGCCGCCGGGGGAGATGCCGCCCCGGTGGAACCAGGGCGTCATGTTCAGCGTCTTGTCCTGCGGCTCCAGCGGGAAGTGCATGATCACGTCGTGCGCGGTGAGCACCTCGGCGAGGCTGGGCAGCGAGACGCCCTTGGGCATGCCCGTGGTGCCGGAGGTGTAGAGGCGCACCGTCTCGTCCCAGGTGGTCGCGCCCTGGTACGGCTCGGGCCGCGAACCGGCCGAAAGCAGCGCGCCGAACGGCGTGGCATCCGCCGCGACGCCGATGCCGACGCCGCCGCCGGTGCCGGCGGCCGGGTCGGCCGGCACCACGACCACCGCGTCGGGCCGGTGCCCGGCCAGCGTGAGCGCCTCACCGGCCATCGCGGCCAGCGACTCGTCGTAGACGTAGACCCGGGGCAGGCTGTCGTTCAGGACGTGCGCCGTCTCGCCGGGGGAGAACCGGAAGTTGATCGGGGAGGCGATCGCGCCCAGGTGCTGCGCGGCGAGGTAGAGCAGGGCGAACTCATACCCGTTGAACAGCTGGAAGGTCACTACGTCACCGGGCCGCACGCCGCGGGCGGCCAGCCCCTCGGCCGCCCGAGCGACATCCGCGCCGAGTTCGGCGTAGGTCCAGCCCCGGCCGTGCTGCGTGTCGTACAGCGCCAGGCGCTCGGCGTAGCGGTGGGTGTTGCGCCAGAACCCGCCCAGGAACGTCAAATGGCGCTCGAACACGTCGCGGAACGCGGTCGGGTCGTACCGGTAACTCATTGGTCCTCCTGGCGGTGAACGCCCAGTGGCTGCGCTGCTGTCAGGTGCGGCGGTCGGCCGCGCTCAGTCGATGGCCGAGAACACGGCGACGCAGTTCTGGCCGCCGAACCCGAAGGCGTTCGTGGTCGCGACCCGCACCGGCAGGCGGCGCGCCGTGTTCGGCACGTAGTCCAGGTCGCACTCGGGGTCCGGGTGCCGCAGGTTGATGGTGGGGGGAACGATACCGTCGCGGATCGCCAGCGCGCAGACCATCGCGCCCAGCGCCCCGGCCGCGCCGATCAGGTGGCCGACCATCGACTTGGGGCTGCTGATGGCGACGTCCTCGGCGGACCGGCCGAACACCGACCGGATGGCCATGGTCTCGGTGCGGTCGTTGGCCTTCGTACCCGTGCCGTGCGCGCAGACGTAGTCGATCTGCGCAGGCTTGATCGCCGCGTTGTCCAGCGCCTTGGCGATGGCCGCCGACGCGAAGGCGCCCTGCGGCTCGGGCGCGCTGACGTGGAACGCGTCGGAGGTCAGCGCCCCGCCCAGCAGCGCGGCGTAGCCCCGCGCGCCCCGGCGGGCCGCGTGGGCGGCGGATTCCAGGACCACGACCACGGCGCCCTCGCCGAACACGAAGCCATCCCGCTCGGCGTCGAAGGGCCGGCTCGCGCCGGTCGGATCGTCGTTGTTCTTGGACAGCGCGCCCATCGACGCGAGCCCCGCGAACATCACCGGTGTGATCGCCGCGTCGGTCCCGCCGCAGAGCACCACGTCCGCCTCGCCGGACAGGATCAGCCGGCGCGCCTCGACCAGGGCGTAGATGCCGCTGGCGCAGGCCAGGGCGCTCGCGGTGACCGGTCCGTGCGCTCCGAGGTCGATCGCCACCTCGCAGGCCGGCATGTTGGTCAGCGACGAGGAGACGAAGTACGGGTTGAGCCGGGCCCCGTCCCCGCTCACCAGCTGGCGGGTGGCCCGCTCGACCGTGTCGAAGCCGGCGACCGCGGCGTTGATCACGACGCCGACACGGTCGGGCGCGGCCTCGCCCGGACCGTCGCCGAGCGTCAGGCGGGCGTCGGCGACGGCCTCCCGCGCCGCGGCTATGGCCAGCTGGGTGAAGCGTGCCGAGCGGCGCAGCCGCTTGCCCTGCACCACGGTGGCCGGGTCGAAGTCCTTGACCTCGGCGGCGATGCGCGTCGGCGAGTCCGACGCGTCGAAGGCGGTGATCTCCCGCACGCCGGAGCGACCGGCCAGAAGGGACTGCCAGGTGCTCTCGCGGTCGTTGCCCACCGGGGTGAGCGCCCCGATCCCGGTGATGACTATCTGGTCACTCACCGCTGGCATCCCAAATGATCACGTTTCGCCTACCTCAGTTGATGTTGAGCCTCCCTTCAGGTTACTACCGCGTACTATCGCTGGGCCCTCGGCACCACCCCTGATCTGGCCGGCTTTTGCGCGTCGGGCGACGCTCGGGGCGCGGGGTGGGGCGCCGCGACCGGCTCCGCCGGTGTGGGTCGCCGGGGCCGCGAAGCGTGCCGGCTCACCGGCAAACCGCGTTCCGATCGCTATTTATGCAGGTCACAGGGTGTTTGGTGGGTTCGCCAAGGAGCCGGTAACGACCGTAGCGTCGGCGCCGTGGCCGAGCGGATCCAGGGGAGCTTCAGCACTCCCGACGGCCTGTGGCGGGTGGAGGCGATCCGGGACCGGGGCAGGCACTGGTACCGGCTGTGGCATGTGAACCGGATTTATCAGGACCAGCTGGTGATCGGGACCGTCGAGTACTTCCTGACGCGCAACGGGGTGGACTGGGCCGACCTGGTCGAGGACTGAGCACGCCGACCCCGCACCGACCGGCGGAGCCGACGGTACGCTGCGCAGCGAGGCTCTCCATCATGGCCGGTGGGGCGTACGGCCGGGAGGTGCGCGTGACATCCAACCGACCGGCGAGCCCGCGCGATGGTCAGCCCGAGAGCCAGTCCTCTGACCTGTCGCCGACGGCCTGGGCGGTACTCGGCGCGATCGCCGAGGGGCCGACCCACGGGTTCGCGGTGGCGCAGTTGCTGGCCGTGGACGGTCCGCTGGGCCGGATCTGGACAGTTCCCCGGCCACTGGTCTACCGGGAGCTCGGCAAGCTGATCGAGCGGGGACTGGTCGATCAGCGGGCCACCGAGCGGGGCGGTCGCGGCCCGGCCCGCACCATCGTCGAGGCGAGCGCGGCCGGGCGCCGCGCGGTCGCGCGATGGCTGGCCGAGCCGGTGGAGCACGTGCGCGACGTCCGGTCGCTGTTCATGCTCAAGCTCGCGCTGCACGCGCGGGCCGGCACTGACGCCCGCGAACTGCTGCTCGCCCAGCGGCGGCGGCTGGAGCCGCAGTTGGTGTGGCTGGACGGACAGCGCGAACGCAGCGAGGGGTTCGACCGGACGCTGGCCATGTGGCGCGCCGCGTCCTGCCGGGCGGCACTGGAATTCGTCTACACGCTGCTCGCCGAAATCGGTTCAACGATCTGACCAACCGGGCTCCATTTCACAGCGACGACGCGGCCGGTAGTCAGCATGTGACTACTACGGTACCTTCCCCTCATGACGCCGTTGTCTCGCAATCATCGGGGCTTTTTTGTCTCTGGCCGGTTCCGCGGTGCCGCGGCGGCGACGCTGCTGGCGGGGGTAGTCGCGGTCGCCGGCTGCTCGTCCAATTCGTCGGACTCATCGAGTTCGTCGGCATCGACGCCGTCGGGCGCACCGTCGTCCGCCGGCATCCCGAAGGGTTCGGGGCCGGTCAACGTGCTGTACGCGGGCTCGCTGGTCGACCTGATGGAGAAGCAGATCGGTCCCGCGTTCAAGAGCGCGACCGGATACACGTTCACGGGATTCTCGGCCGGCTCGACCGCGCTGGCCACCCAGATCAAGGGCAAGGTTCATCCGGGCGACGTCTTCATCAGCGCCAGCCCGGCCGTCAACGATTCGCTGGAGGGCGCGTCCAACGGCAACTGGGTGTCCTGGTACGCCACGTACGCCTCGTCCCCGCTGGTGATCGGCTACAACCCGAACAGCAAGTTCGCCGCTGACCTGAAGTCCAAGCCGTGGTACCAGGTCATCACCGAGTCCGGGTTCAAGCTGGGCACCACCGACCCGGCGACCGACCCGAAGGGCAAGCTCGCGGCCCAGGCGCTGACCGCGACCGCGACGAGCCAGAGCCTGCCGGCGCTCAAGGCGCTGTCCACCGACAAGTCGGCCGTCTTCCCGGAGGAGACCCTGGTCGGCCGGCTGCAGTCCGGCCAGCTCGACGCCGGGTTCTTCTACTCCAGCGAGGCGGTCGCGGCGAAGATCCCGACGGTGCCGGTGACCGGCCAGGACCTCAAGGCCACGTACACGGTGACCGTGCTCAACCAGGCCCCGGACGAGGCGGGCGCGGAGGCGTTCGTCCAGTACCTGCTCGGGACCGACGGGATCAACGTGCTCAAGCAGGACGGGTTCGACCTGGTCACCCCGCCGACCGTCACCGGTAGCGGAGTGCCCACCAGCCTGAGCAGCGTTCTGTCCAGCCAGTGACTCATCGCGCGTCGCGCAGCCCGCTCACCTGGTTGGGCGGGCTGCTGGCGCTGTACCTGCTGGTCCCGATCGTCGCGTTCGTCGCCCGGTTCGCCGGCTCCGACGAGCGCGGCTTCCACGTGCCCGGGCTGTGGGACGCGCTGCGGGTGTCGCTGGAGAGCGCCACCATCTCCGCCGCCCTGATCGCGGCCTTCGGCATACCGCTGGCGAGCTGGCTGGCCCGCTCGCGTGGGCCGGTGGCGAAGGCGATCGGCGTGCTCGTCCAGTTGCCGTTGGCGATCCCGCCGGTGATGGCCGGCATCGTGCTCATCTACCTGGTCGGCCCGTACACCACCCTGGGCCAGTTCTTCGGCGGCCGGCTGACCGACTCGGTCGCCGGCGTGGTCATCGCGCAGACGTTCGTCTCCGCGCCGTTCCTGGTCATCGGTGCCCGGGAGGCGTTCGCCACCATCGACCCCGCGCTCGATGAGATCGCGGCCACCCTGGGACACCGGCCGCTCGCCCGGTTCTTTCTGATCAGCCTGCGCGTCGCCGGCCCCGGCATCCGGGCCGGCCTGTTGTTGACCTGGCTGCGTGCCATCGGCGAGTACGGGGCGACCGTGCTGCTGGCCTACCACCCGTACTCGCTGCCGGTCTTCACCTACGTGCGCTTCTCCGACACCGGCATCCCCGACACCCAGGCACCTACCGCGCTGGCGCTGGGCATCGCCGCGGTTCTCCTGGCGCTGAACGCGGTGCGGTGGCCGGCGCGGCTGCGCCGCCAGCACCTACTGCCGGAGCCGCGGGCCCCGCGCCCGGCCACCCCCACCACCCTCGACCTCGACCTCGACCTCACCGCCGGCAGCTTCCGGCTGCGGCTGAGCCACCGCGCCGCCAGCCACCGCGTGGCGATCCTCGGCCCCTCGGGATCGGGCAAGTCGATGACGCTGCGCGCCGCCGCCGGCCTGCTCGGCCCCGGCGCGGGCACGGTGCGCTACGGCGACGAGCCGGTCACCGGCGTGCCCACCGAGGCGCGGCACATCGGGTTCGTGCCGCAGAGTCTCAGCCTGCTGCCCGGCCGCACGGTGTGGCAGCAGCTGCTGTTCGGCACCGACGCCGACCCGAGGCTGGCCGCGTGGTGGCTGCGTACCCTGCGCCTGGACGGCCTGGACAACCGGCTGCCGCATCAGCTGTCGGGCGGCCAGCGCCAGCGGGTGAGCCTGGCGCAGGCGCTGACCCGGGAACCCCGGCTGGTGCTGCTGGACGAGCCGTTCTCCGCGCTCGACGCCCCGGTGCGCGAGGAGCTGCGCCGGGAGCTGCGGCGGCTGCAGCGCGACATGGGACTGTCCACAGTGCTGGTCACCCACGACCCGGAGGAGGCGGCGCTGCTGGCCGACGAGATCCTGGTCATCGACGACGGGCGGCTGCTGCAGGCCGGGCCGCGGGCCGAGGTGTACGCCCGGCCGGCCTCGCCACAGGTCGCCCGGCTGCTCGGGATACCCAACCTGCACCGCGGCACGGTCGCCGGGCCGTCGACGCTGTCGGTGGGGGAGGCCGTCATCGAGGTCGACGCCGGCGAGCTGCCGGTCGGCACCGACGTGCTGTGGTGCGTACGCCCCGAGCACGTCGCGGTGAACGCCTCCGGCGGGTACCCGGCCACGGTCGTCGACCACGCCGACGTCGGTACCAGCGTGGTGCTGTCCGTGGAGCTGGCCGGCGGGCCGGCGCTCACCGCCCGTAGCACCGCCGACCTCGCGCTCACCGTCGGCGACGGCTGCCGCATCCACCTCGACCCGGCCGCCATCACGCTGTGGCCACGATCGGACGGGGCGCCGGTGACAGCGGGCGCGGCAAGCTCGACGCCGCTGTAGCGCCGCGAACGACGGGTGCGGCGCCGTCAGGGCCGGGCCGGGCCAGCCGGTAGGGCCAGGCCGGCGAGTACGACGTCGACCGCGCGGTGCAGCGTGCTCGCCTTGGTGGGCATCGTGGCCGACGCCTGGGCGAGCCCGCGGACGAGGAGATAGACCTCGTCGACCGTGACCGAACGCCGCGCGACCCCGCTGTCCTGCGCGCGGCGCAGCACCCGCCTGACCTCGGTGCGCAGCAGCTCGGAGGCCGCGCTGGCGCTTTCCGGGAACTCGCCGCGCTCGCCGAGCAGCGAGGCCAGGGTCAGCTTCGTGCTGCCGGTCTCGATCATCGTGCGTACCAGGGTCCCGAGTGCCGTGGCCGGATCCGGGTCCTCGGCCAGTGCCCGCGCCTGGGTGGTGAGTTCGGCGAAGTGCCGCAGCAGGGCCGCCTCGATCAGCGCCTCCTTGGTGGGAAAGTGCCGGAAAACCGTGGCGATGCCGACCCCGGCGCGCCGGGCGACGTCCTCGGTCGACCCGGCGGCCCCGTGCTCGCCGAAGACCGCCTCGGCCGCCACCAGGATGCGCTCGCGGTTGAGCCGCGCGTCCTGCCGCACCCGATCCTCCCGTTTCTCGCGTCGATGCCGATGCCGATGCCGATGCCACTTTATCCGAAGTCGCGACTTCGCTACGCTAACCGAAGTCATCACTTCGTTTGATGGAGGACCCGTGACCGAACCAACCACGCCGGCCGAGGTGGTCCGTGCCGTCGCCGCCGGGGTAAGCCGGCTGGTCGCCGGCAATCTCGACGAGCAGGAGAGGCAGGTCCAGCTCGACCGGCTGGCGAACCTGTACGCCGAACAGACCGACGTGCGCCATCCGTTCTCGCCGGGCGGGGACGTGCCGCTGCGCACCCGGGCCGAGCTGCGGCAGCACTTCGCGCACGGGCCCGGCGGCACCCAGGGCGTCGAGCGGTTCGAGCCGGTCGAGACCGGGTTGCACCAGACCGACGACCCCGAGGTGGTCGTCTTCGAGTTCGGCTACGTCGGTTCGGCGGACGGCCGCGACTTCACGCTGCCGTGCGTGTTCGTCGTGCGGGTCCGGGACGGCGTCATCGTCGAGTCCCGCGACTACGCCGACCACGTGGCCGCCGCCCGCGCCTTCGGTCGGCTGCCCGAGCTCGCCTCGGCGCTGACCGCCGCGGCCGGTGCCTCCTGAGCTTCGTGCCGGCCTGCCCTTCGAGGCGCCCGGTGCGAGCACCACGTGGGGCTTCCACGCCACCTACAACGGCACCACCAACCCCGTCCCGACCATCACCTGCTCGGGGCCGAGCCAGGGCTCGTCCAGCGCCACTCTCTCCGGTCCGCGGCAGCCCCTGGGCGTCAACACGGCCGCCTGGGACACCGATTTCCTCGACGCGGCCATCCCGGGCGCGCTGTCGGCCGCCAACCGGTTCCAGGGCAGCGGGTCCGGCACCGGTGCCACGGTGTCCTGCGCCGCCACCTGAACGTCGGTACGTCCCCGGAGGCCGCCGCCGTGGTGAGCAGGCCTGGTACTCGCCCCGGCCCGCCCACACGCGTCATTCCTGGGCGGACGCGGAAGGTCCGCACGTCCAGCTACGCCGGGGGGCGTAGCTGGACGGACCGGCGGTCGACCGGGGGAGTAAACGACGTTACGCCCGCCGAGGGATGAGCCGATCCGTCCGACTCAATACGCTGGCCACGCCGGACGACACCGTGGCCAGGTCACGGGCGGTGCGCGACCGGCCACCGCGCCGGTCGCGGCGGCATCCACACCAGCGGGAGGCAGTCATATCTCTCGATACTCAAGTCATCGACAATCCGATCAGCGGTGAGCGGATCGTGATCCATGAGAACGTGTCCGGCCCCGGCCGGCTGGCGTGGGAACTCGTGCTCGCCCCCGGCGGCCGGGTGCCGAGCAGCCACGCGCACCCCGCCCAGGAGGAGCGCTTCACCGTGATCGAGGGCCGGATGCGGTTCCGGGTGGGCCTCCGGCCAATCGTCGCCGGAGCCGGCACCACGGTGGTGGTGCCGCCCGGAACCGTGCACAGCTTCGCCAACGCCGGCCCCGACCCGGCCCGGGTACTGGTCACCACCGACCCGGCGCTGGAGATGGCGGCGCTGCTGGAGACGGCGGCGGCGATGGCGCGGGAGCAGCACGCCGCCGGCCGCGCGCTGCCGCGCGTGCTCGACCTCGCCCTGTTCATGTGTGACTTCGAGCGCGAGGTCCGGGCGCCGTACCTGCCGGTCGCGCCGGTGCGGCTGGTCATGCGCACGCTCGCCCGGCTGGCCGGGGCGCTCGGCCGGGATTCGCGCTACCGCCGGCTGCGGCCCCGGTGAACGCGATCGAGGTTCGCGACCTGGTGAAGCGGTACCGGGGAGCGCGGGGCAACGCGCTGGACGGCGTGTCGTTCGACGTGCCGTACGGCGAGTTCTTCTGCCTGCTCGGCCGCAACGGCGCGGGAAAGACCACCACGGTGTCGATCCTCACCACGACGCTGCGGGCCAGCGGCGGCCGGGCCCTGGTGGCCGGCAACGACCTGGCGACCCGCCAGGCCGCGGTGCGCCGGGACATCGGGGTGGTGTTCCAGCAGCCGTCGCTCGACCTGAACCTGACCGCCGAGGAGAACGTCCGGCTGCACGCCGTGCTCTACGGCCTGTACCCGTGGCGTCCGGCGTACCGGATGATGCCCGCGGCCTACCGCCGGCAGGTACAGGAACTGGCCGGAATCCTTGGCGTGGCCGACGTTCTCGGCCGGCGGGTGCGCACCCTCTCCGGCGGTACGCGGCGCAGGCTGGAGATCGCCCGAGCGCTGACACACCGGCCGCGGGTGCTGTTCCTCGACGAGCCGACCGCGGGCCTCGACCCCGACGGCCGCCGCGACCTGTGGTCCTACCTCGAGCGGGTTCGCCGGCAGGATGGTACGACCATCTTTCTCACCACCCATTACCTGCAGGAGGCGGAGGCCGCCGACGCGGTGTGCGTGCTGAGCGCCGGCCGGGTCATCGAGCGGGGCCGCCCCGCCGACCTCAAGGCCCGCCATGCCCGGCCCGAACTCGTGCTCGACGCGGTCGACCGGGGCGCGCTGCGCCACGAACTGATGCGGATGGGCGTACCGGTCGGCTCGGCCGGCCCGGACGAGCCGGTGCGGGTCCCGCTCGTCGGGCGCAGCGCGGCCAGCATCGTGCGTGGCCTGGAGTCCGAGCTGACCCAGCTGCGCGTCGTGACGCCGACGCTGGAGGACACCTACCTGCTGCTGGTCGATCGGGCGGCGTCGTGAGGCCGGCACCGGTCGGTGGCACGCTGACCGCGGTCGCGGCCATCGCCCAGCGCGATCTCGTCAAGCTGATCCGCGACCGCCCGCGGATGGCCGTGAACCTCGCCTTCCCGATCCTGCTGATCGGCGGGCTCGGCAGCGTGTTGCAGTCCACCGTGGGCACGGTCACCGGGCTGGACTCCGTGACGCTCGCGTTCAGCGGCGTGCTGGCGGCGACGCTCTTCCAGTCCGCCTCGGCCGGCATGATTTCGATAGTCGAGGACCGGGAGAACGACTTCTCCCGTGAGCTGTTCATCGCGCCCGTGGCGCGGCTGGCGCTAGTCGGCGGAAAGATCGTGGGCGAGACCGCGGTGGCGTTGGTGCAGGGCGGGTGCGTCGTGGCGTTCGCCCTCGCGTTCGGGGTGCGGTTCGGCGCCGATCAGGTGGCCCGGATGGCACCGGCCTGCCTCGCCTGCTGCCTGCTCGGCGGCGCGTTCGGGTTGGCCACCGTCGCGCTGCTGCCCAACCAGCGCTCGGCGATGCAGGTCTTCCAGTTCCTCATCATCCCGCAGTACGTGCTGGGCGGGGTGCTGGTGCCGCTGCGCGGGCTGTCCGGGTACCTCGACGCGCTCGCGCGGGCGATGCCGCTGCGGTACGCGGTGGACCTGAACCGGGCCGCCCTCTACTCCGGCCGTTCGGGGTACGCGGCTGCCGTGCCCGGCGATCCGGTACTGGACGCCGCGGTGGTCGGTGGACTGTTCGTGGTGCTGCTGGTGGTCGGGGCACTGGCCTTCGAGTACCGGGAGCGCACCCGATGACCGCCGCCCTCACCGGGCCGCTCGCGCTCCCTCGCCCCGACGCGCCGGATTTCGCGGGCGCATCGAGCCCTGCGGGCACAGCGGATCCTGTCTGCGCGTCGGACCCGGCTGGCGAGCCGGGGCCGGTCGGCGAGCCCGACCACGGCGGCCGGGTGCCCGTGCCGTTGTTGTTTCTCGTCGCCGACACGGGCGGCGGTCACCGGGCCGCCGCGCGGGCGGTCGCGCAGGCGCTGCATCGCGACTATCCGGGAGCGTTCGCGCCGGTGCTGTGCGACCCGCTCGGCGGACCTCGCGCCCCGGCGCTGCTGCGGCGCGTCGCGGGACTCTACGGCCCGGCGATCCGCTGCGCGCCCTGGCTGTGGGGAGTGATCTACCATGGCTGCGATTCGCGCCCGGCGGTCCGGTTGCTGCGCGCGACGCTGCTGGCGTTGGCGGACCGTCCGGTCGTGGACGCCGTCGCCCGGCACAGGCCGGCGGCCGTCGTGTCGTTCCACCCGCTCACCGGCCCGGCGGCGGCGCGGGCCCGCGATGTCGCGGCGCCGCGCGTGCCGGTCGTCACGGTCGTCACCGATCTGGTCAACATTCACGCGTCCTGGCGACCCGCGCTCGCGACGCACGCACTCGGCGCCCGCGCGGTCCGGGGCACAAGCGGCGACCATCCCGCGCGGTGCGATCCCGCATCGGGTCGCGATGCGACGTTGGGTCGCGATGCGGCGTTGGGTTGTGGGGCCGGGTCGGGTTGCGATACCGGGTTGGGTTGTGAGGCCATGGCGGATAGGGGCGCGGGCGCCGACCGGATTGTCGTGCCGCCGACCGCGAGCCGGCTACCGTGGCCGCCCGGGAAGTCGTCGCCCCGGCGCGTGGACATCGGGCTCCCCGTGGCGGCCGAGTTCGCCGCCGGCCCGCCGCTGCCCCACGAGCGCCGAGCCCTGCGCCGGGCGCTGGGCCTGGACGAGCACAGATTCCTTGTCCTGCTCACCGGTGGCGGCGAGGGAGCCGGGGGCATCGGGCGGCGCGTGGCCGCGATCCTGCGGCAGTGCGACGACGTGGGTGTGGTCGCGCTGTGCGGCCGCAATCGCGGGCTGCGCGACAACCTCGCCGCGCTCGCGGCCCGGTCGGCGGGGCGGCTGATCGTGCGCGGGTTCGTCGAGAACATGGCGCAGTGGCTGCGCTGCGCCGACGTGGTGGTCGGTAAGGCGGGACCGGGGACCATCGCGGAGGCCGCCTGTTGCGGCACGCCGATGCTGCTGACCTCGCATCTGCCCGGTCAGGAGAGCGGAAACATCGAGGTCGTGGTGGGCGCCGGCGCGGGCCGGTACGTGCCGACGGTACGGCGGCTGGTGCGCGACCTCGACGTGCTGCGCCGGGATCCCGCGGCCATCGACGCGATGCGGGTCGCGGCCGCCGGCCTCGGCCGGCCCGGCGCCGCGGCCGACATCGCCGCGCTGCTCGCCGGGCTGGCACACGTCGAAATCCCGGCCGCGGCCGGCCGGACCGGAACCAGCCGGACCGGAACCAGCCGGACCGGAACCAGGCAGCGCCGGGGTGCGCGCGAGCGAGGCGAGGAGGAGCCGTGCGCGTCGGGCGAGCGGTGAGGAATGGTCCGGTGGCGGCGGCGCTCGCGGCCGGGTTGGTGGTGCCGGTGGCGGCGCAGGTGCGCATCCGCCGGCCCGTACGGCCGCTGACCGACCGGTGGTTGCGGCTGCCGGTCGAGCGTCGAGCCGAGACGAGGCTGGGCCTCAGTTTCCGGCCCCGGCAGGCCGAGGCGATGGGGCTCGATCCGGAGGCGAGCCTTCGGGAACTGCTGGCCCGCCCGTTCGAGGTCATCCGGTTCGGGGCGTACTGGAACCGGATCGAGCCGGCACCGGGTGAATTCCACCCGGACGAACTCGACCGGCATCTGGACGCGGCCGAGCGCGCTGGCAAGGACATCATCCTGTGCGTCGGAGCGGTGAAGGCGTTCGGATACCCCGAATTCTTCGTACCCGACCACCGCTTGGACGAGCCGCTGCGGGAGGGCAGGCTCGTCGAGCCCGGACCGCATCGCGCGTTGCTGGACGCGGCGACCGAGTTCATCACGCGGATCGTGCGGCGCTACCGCGACCGGTCGGCGATCGTCGCGTGGCAGGTCGAGCACGAGGCCGTGGACCCGCTCGGCATGGAACACTCGTGGCGGCTGTCGGCGGACTTCGTCGCCAGCGAGGTCGATGCCGTCCGCGCGGCGGACCCGGGCCGTCCGATCCTGATGAACGGCTTCCTGCCCACCTCGCTCCCCGTCGCGCTGCACCAGGGATGGCGCACTCGCGACCAGGGCGACTCGCTGTCGGTGGCGCAGCGGTTGGCCGACATCGTGGGCATCGACTTCTACCCCCGGCACGCCCTGATCGGTGCCGCCGGGCGGACGGTGTATCTGGACGGCAGCCGCACCCCGTGGCAGCAGCGCAGGCGGCGGAAACTGTTCGAGTGGGCCGCCGCTACCGGCAAACGGCTGATGGTCGCGGAGGGGCAGGCGGAGCCGTGGGAGACAGTGACCGAGCCGCCCCGCCCGCACGGTGAGGGAATGTACAGCTGCCTGCCCGAGCACGTGATAGCCAACTTCAACCAGTGCGTGCGCTGGAGCCGCGGGGCCGGCGCGGTGCTGTCGGCGTACCTGTTCTGGGGGGCCGAGTACTGGCTCGCTCGGAGTCGCGATGGTGACCGTCGGTATCTGGAGGCCGTCGACCGGGTACTCGACGAGTCGTAACCGGCAGGCATGTGAGCGTCACGGTTGGACCGGGCGGGCTCCCGTGCGCCGGTCGCGCGGCCATACCTCGTGCTTCCCTCATGTCGCAAATAACGGGCTCGCGCGTCCCGGCCGTAACCGACCGGGTTTCGCGGTGAGCAGTCTCACGATAATCGTCGTTTGGTTTGTCGCACGGCGATCCATCGGCCTAGCTTCGGGCGGTCCGCAACCGTGGACCACGTCGCCCGGTACGCCGAATCCTGCCGCCGGCCGACGCAACCGAATCCAACGGCAGGAGCGGGGGAACCAGGTTCTCCGGCGCGCGTCGCGCGTCTTGGGGTGAAGCCGCCTCGTTACTCCTAGTAGTTATTGAGCCCGTGAAGCGGGCTGGTGCCGGAGTCAACGGACACGGCGGCCGGGCATACCTCGGCCCGAACCCGACAGCTCACCTCGGAGGCGTGGAGGAGTTTGCCATGGCATTTTCCAAGCACAACGATCGCGGGCCCCGGGGACGTCGTGGCGGCGTCATCGCCGCGCTGGCGGTTTCCGGTGCGGCCGGTGCCCTCGCCCTGCTCGGCCCCGGTACGGCGGCCAGCGCCTCGCCGAGCGTGAACTGGGACGCGATCGCGAAGTGCGAGTCCGGTGGGAACTGGAGCATCAACACCGGAAACGGCTTCTACGGGGGTCTGCAGTTCTCGCAGGGCACCTGGGCCGGGTACGGCGGCACGCAGTACGCGGCCCGCGCGGACCTGGCCAGCCGTGAGCAGCAGATCGCCATCGCGGAGAAGGTGTTGGCCGGACAGGGGATCGGCGCATGGCCGGTCTGCGGCGCGCGGGGCGGTTCGTCGAGTTCGGGGTCGAGCTCCGCTTCGTCGACCACCGCGTCCTCGGGTGGTTCGTCCTCGGGCTCTTCGTCGTCGGGTGGTTCGTCTTCGGGTGGTTCGTCTTCGGGTGGTTCGTCGACGCACCACTCGTCGTCGGGCTCTTCGTCCTCGGGCGGTTCGACCTCCCGGGATTCGTCGGCGGGCGGTTCGTCGGCGGGCGGGGACTACACCGTCCAGTCCGGCGACACGCTGTCCGAGATCGCGCAGCAGCACGGGATCGAGGGCGGCTGGCGGACGCTGTACCAGAAGAATGAGGGCGTCATCGGTGGCGACCCGAACTTCATCCTTCCCGGCGAGCGGCTGGCGTTCTGAGGCGCTACCGGGCAGTGCGGAAGACGCACAACCGTAAGACGCACAACCGTAGGACGCACCAACCGTAGGACGCGCCAACCGTAAGACGCACCTACCGTTTTCGGGCGTCCGCCGTGGTTCGGCGGGCGCCCGAGCGGGAGCGCGTCCGATCCGCGTGAGCCGGCGGCCCGAATGTCCAGTGTGGACTTTCGTGCCGCTGCCGTCGCGGGCCCGGGTCGCCGAGAACCATCCGACCGGGGGACACCCACGGCGGGACGCGGGCGCGTCGTTGACTGGTAACTGGTCGGACTACCTATTATCGGCGGCATGAGTCTCACCCACATCCAACTGCTCTCCCTCCCGGTCACGGATCAGGATCGGGCCAGGGACTTCTACGTCGACACCCTCGGGTTCGACCTTGTCAACGACGACGCCACGATGCCGGGCCAGCGGTGGGTTCAGGTCCGGCCGAGCGGTGGGCAGACCTCGATCACGCTGGTGACCTGGTTCGACACGATGTCGGCCGGCAGCGCCAAGGGTCTGGTCATCGAGTCCGACGACCTGGACGGCGACGTCCAGACCCTCGTGGCGCGGGGAGTGATCATCGAGGGCGGCATCCAGCAGGCGCCGTGGGGACGCTTCGTCACCTTCGACGATCCCGACGGCAACGGCATAGTCCTGCAGTCCACCGCCGGCCGCTGAGGTCCCGGGCGACCCTCGACGAGTCGTGTTCAGGGGTCGCCCGACAGCCTGCCGGAGCCGCGCCGGCCGCGGATGGCGTCGGTGACCGCGACGCCCAGCAGGTTGATGGCGACCAGGACCGTCGCCAGTAGCGGCGGCACCGCGCACGCGACGACCGCCATCGGGATCAGCACTACCGCCCAGGCGACCCGGGAGCGGGAGTACCGGCGGAACATCTGGTACTCGAAGGTGATCCGGCCGACCAGGAACAGGGCCGGCCCGGCGAACAGCACCACCGCCCAGGCGGCCGGCGTCGTCCCGCCGGGCTGCCCGATCACGAGCTCGAAGCCGGTACCCAGGGCCACCACGCCGGCCACCGTGAGCACCTGTGTGTACGGCGCCCAACGCTCGACCCGTCCCGGGTTCTGGTCGATCACCGTCTCGAAACGCAGCCCGATCCGGAACACGTAGATCTGCCACAACAGCGCCGTGGCGGCGAACGCCGCGAGGAGGGCGGCGGTGCGGAGCCCGGAGAAGCCGGTCTGGCCGAACTTCAGGGCCGGCACCACGATCAGGTCGCCGAGGGTCAGGATCATGAATTGCTGGTACCGCTCGCCGAGGTGCCGGCCGGCCGTCTCGTACTGGGACAGGGGCACCCGGCCGAGCCGCGGCACCGGGTACCGGAGCGCGCCGATCAGGTACTCCAGGGCCAGGGCGAGCGCCCACAGTGCGCCGCGGGTGGTGGGGTGCGGCGACAGCGCGCCGAGGATCCACGCCGGGGTCGAGACGCCGAACCAGATCATGAATCGGGCGGCCCGGATCTGCGGGCCACCGCGCTGGAACGTGACCAGCGGCAGCCCCCGGCCGAGGTGGATGGTGACGTAGACGATGGCGAAGAACAGCCCGTGCGGTCCGAACGCAGCGGGGAGCGTGGCGGCCAGCAGGATGCTGCCCAACATGGTGCCGCCGAGAATGGCCTGGATCGGCCACCGCTCCGGGTCGTAGTAGTCCGTCACCAGCGTGGTGATCTGCCAGACCCACCACACGGCCAGCAGCGGCAGCAGTCCCTCGACGACCCCCGCCCAGGACAGCTTCCGGGCGAGGTCGATGGAGGTCAGCGCGAGCGCCGCGACGAAGACAAGGTCGAAGAACAGCTCCAGCAGGGTGGCCCGCTGGGGGCCGCCGGGCGTACGCGTGAGGGCCGGCGCGGTGGTCTCGGTCATCGATCAGCGCACCGGGTATCGGGCGAACGGGAGCGAACTGTCACATTCTCGCACAGCCGGCGGGCCGGCCACGCCGAGTTTCAGAAGCTCATTCCTCCGGCGCGGCCGCGAACGACCGGTAACCACCCACCTCGCGGGAGTCGATCAGGCCGTCCTCGATGGCCCGGGCGAGCAGCGCGAACGTGGTCGGTGCCGCCCGGCCGGCCTTGATGTATTTCATTCGGGCCCGGTCGATGTACTGCTTGACGGTGTTCTCCCCGATGCTCATCCGGCGGGCCACCGACGCCTTGGACATGCCCTGGAACCACAGGCGCAGCGCCTCCTGCTCCTGGCCGGACAGCTTGGGGCTGGCCGGCCGCTGGTCGGTGACCATGGCGCCGGCCACGCTGGGGGTCACGTACGGCCGGTCCGCGGCGACCGCCACCAGCGTCTCCACGCAGTGCTCCCGGCCCTCGTGCTTGGCCAGATAGGCGCACGCGCCGGCGTCCAGCACGGCGAGGATGGTGTCCGGATCGCTGTTCTGGGAGAAGACCACTATCCGGCGCCCGGCCGCGGTCAGCCCCTCGATCCGGTCGATGACCAGTCCCTGTCCGAGGTTGAGGTCGAGCAGCACCACGTCGCACGAGGCACCCGGCCCGTCGAGCGCCTCCTCGATGCTGCCGCCGGCGGCGATCACCTCGACGCGGCCCAGCGGATCGCTGGCGATCCAGGACTGGATCCCTTCCAGCACCACGGGATGGTCGTCGATTACCGTCACCCGTACTGTTGGCGCCTGACTCGCGGTCACCTCATCGCCCCTTCCATGCCTCAGGTCCATTCTGGACCGACCCGATGGCGTACGGTATCCGTCCGGGCGGTTCGACCGGATTGACGATTGTCGAGACGCCCCGGTTTGGGCCATAGTGTCAGTGTCAAGTGCGGGCGAACCGCCGACGCGTACCAGGAGGCTGTCGATGGCGACCGGGTTGACCTCGGCCAGTCCCGCCGCCCCGATCACGACCGGTCCGGCTCGGCGCGTCTGGCGCCGCGCGACGACCCGGACCAGTCCTCCCCGACCGCGCCGGTGGCCCGGGAGCGGGCTGCTGCCCACCTCCGTGCTGCCCAGCGGCCTGCTGCCGACCGCGTTGCTGCCCGGTGCCCAGGTGCCCGGGATGCCGGATACCGGCGGGGACCCCGCGCCCGGCCCCGACGCGGAGAGCCCGGCCAGCTACGCGATGCGCCGGATCGCGGCCTGGTTCGCCTGCGCGCTGCGCGACGCCGTCGCCGTGGTGGGCGGCGTCGCCGCGTTGGTGGGCGTGGCCCGGCCGGGGTCGCTGACCTGGGTGGTGCCGGCGGTGGCGGTCAACCTCTGCTGGGCCGGCCTGTTCACCTGGGTCGCGCTGACCCGCGGGCTGCGGGTGTGGCTGATCGTCATCGAGGTGCTGCTGACCACGGCGCTGTGTGTGCTGCACGGCCGGCTGACCGCCGAGGCGGCGCTGCCGGCCGGCGCCGGTTGGGTGACGGTGCTCGCCACGATGACCGTCATGGTGACGAACTTCGCGTGGCCGCTGCCGGCCGCCATCCCCGCGGGCCTGTTCGTGGTGGCCGGCTACCTGGTCGGCGCGGACCTGGCCAACCTGCCCGACCACGGCCTGGTGCAGGCGGCCATCCTGCTGGTGCAGGTGGCCCTCGCCGGGGTGCTGATGGCACTCATCCGGCGGGCCACCGGGCAGGCGGACCGGGCGCTGGCCGGGTACGAGCGGGTGCGCCGGGCCGCCGAGGTGGCCTCCACGCGGCGTGCCCACGAGCGCGAGGAGAACCGCCGGCTGCACGACACCGTGCTGGCCACGCTGACCATCGTGGGCACGGGCGCCATCGACCGGGGCTCGGCGACGCTGCGCGAACGGGCCATCGCCGACCTGGCCGTGATCGACGCGCTCGGCCGGGCGGCGCAGGCCGAGGCCGAACACGGCCGGCTCGATCAGCGGCTGCGCGAGGTCGCCGCGCGGGCGCCGGCCGGGCTCGACGTGGAGCTGAGCCTGCGGCCCTGCGTGGTGCCCGGAGACGTCGCCGAGGCGTTCGCCGGGGCCGCCGGTCAGGCGCTGGCCAACGTCGCGCGGCACGCCGGGGTGAGCACGGCGGCGGTGCGACTGTCCTATCGCGGCGACGAGATCCTGGTCGAGGTCACCGACGCCGGGCGCGGGTTCGACCCGGACCGGGTGCCGGCCCACCGGTACGGCGTGCGGGAGGCGATCCAAGGCCGGATGCGGGCGGTGGGCGGGGACGCGGCGATAGTCTCGGCTCCCGGCCGCGGCACCAGCGTGGCGTTGAGTTGGACCACGGCGCCCTGGAACACGGTGGGGTGGCACACGGCGCCCTCGATGGCGGAGCCGGACGGTGGCTCGGATGGCTGACGAACCCGCGGAACTCGTCGACCGGGGCTACACCCGGGGCACCGCGATCGCCGTGGTGGTGATCGTCGGGCTGTGGCACAGCGGCAACGACCTGTTCACCACCCTGGCCAACTGGTCGAGCTACCGGTGGCCGTACCTGGTCGCCGGCTGCTGGCTGGTCTTCGCCGCGCTGATCGTCGTCTGCGCCTGGTATCTGCTGCGCCGCGACGCGCGCATCCCGCTGCGCTGGCTGGTGCTGGGCATCCTGCTGGCCGACTCGCTGGCGGTCGACCTGTGCAACCCCGGCCAGGTCCTGGTCCAGTCCAACTGGGCGTGGGGAGCGGTGGGCTGGCTGGTGCTCATCGTGTACTGGCGGCGCCCGATCCGGGGAATGGCGGGCTTTCTCGCGCTCAACGCCGCGATGACGCTGGCGGTGCTGGTACCCGACGGGGAGTTCGGCCGGGTAGGGGTGTCCCGGTGGATGATGATCGTGGTCGGTACCGGCGCGCTGCAGCTGGGCCTGTCCGGCGCCGTACGGGCGCTGCGCACCGCCGCCGGGTGGGCCGCCCGCGCCTCGGCCGCCCAGGCCGCCACCGTGACCCGGCGAGCGGCCGCCGACGAGCTGCACCTGGCCCGCCGCCAGCGGTACGAGGTGCTGCGCCAGGGCGCGGCCGACGTGTTGGCCGAACTCGGTTACGGTGCCGACCCGACGAACCTGCGCATGCAGCACCGCTGCGCGGCGGAGGCGGCCCGGCTGCGCCGGCTGGTGGTGGAGACCGACGACATCTCCGACCCGCTCACCCACGAGCTGCGCGCCTGCGCGGACATCGCCGAGCGCAAGGGCGTGATCGTCGACCTCGCCACCGCCGGTCGGGTGCCGGCGCTGCCGGTGCAGGTGCGCCGCGCGCTGACCGAGGCGCCCATCGCGGTGCTGGCCGCGGCCCGCAGCGAGGCCCGGATCACGGTGACCGTGGGCGGTGGCCTGGTGGCGGTCGGGGTGGTGGCCGACACTCAGCTGGAATTCGACGCGATTCCCGAGGCGGGCGCCGTGGCACCCGCGGACGGGGCGGCCGAGGTCGAGTCCTTCCGGGACGGCGACCGCCTGTGGGTTCAGGCGAGCGTGCGCATCGATCCAGATCCGTCACCGGCGGCCGCGGCCTGATCCGCGCGTGCCCGGCCCGCCGCGTCGGGCCGGCGACCCGTTGCGCAGCACCGTTTTTGTCGGGCAGCCGACTCCGGCGGATTCGCGCCGGTCAACGTGACACCGTTTGGGGGTCATGACCCGGACGCCGCCGCCCACGAGACTTGTCCACATGGAGCACTCCGAGGTCTGGCAGGGTGGGTCGCGGCGGGTCGCCTGCCGCAGCGACCGCCGGTGGTGGGCGGCCGCCTCCGCGCCGCTGTACGACCGCTTCTGGACCGAGCCGCTGAGCGCGCGGCTGGCCGAGAAGATCGTCGAGCTTTCCGGGCCGGCCGGCCGCCGGGTGCTGCTGGCGGGCGCGGCGCTGCCGGCGCTGGCCGACGCGCTGGCCGAGGCCGGCCATCGGGTCGTGGCGCTGGGTCCGCAGCCGCCTTCGGCCGCGACGCCGGGTCCCGCGGCGTCGCGGCCGGTGACGGCCCGCCGGGTGGGGGCCCGGCGGGCGATCACCTGGCTGGGCGGGGAGATCGAGGACCTGCCGCTGCTGGAGCGCAGCGTCGACCTGGTGGTCGCGGTGAACTTCGTGTACGCCCAGGCCCGGCCGGCGGTCGCCGCCATGCGGCTGGCCGGCCTGCTCGCCGCCGGCGGCCGGTTGATCTGCACGGGCCCGGGGGAGCGCGCCGGCGGGTTCGGGGTGGCCCGCGCGGAGCGGCGGATCGGCCGGGGGTGGGGCACGGTCTGCGCCCACACGGCCGGCCGGCTCACCGTCGAGGCGCTGGACGCGCTGACCGCCAACCGTCGCGGCCGCAGCCTGGCGCTGGCGATGCGGGCCGCGGCCGACGCCTACAAGCTTGATGTCCACTGGGTCGAGGTGCCGCAGGCGAAGCAGACGCTGGCCATCCTCGACCGGACACCGGCGTTGACGCCGGGGCTGCCCGGCCTCCCCGTCACGGAGCAGCCCGCCGGACGCGGATGGGTCACCGCCGGCGATTGATCGGCGGTGACCCATTCGCCGCGTTGGCGCGGCTGGTGACCTATTCGCCGCGGGGGCGGCGCGTCAGTCCTTGACGATCTCGATCTGGAGTTCGGTCACGCCCTGGTCGGCCTGGTCCGGGGAGTACTCCAGGTAGACCTCCCGGTGGTAGCCGACCGGGCGGTACCCGTTGTCCTCGATCCACCGGGCCAGGGTCTGGATGCTGGCCATCACGTCGTCCATCGGGCCGTGATGCACGATGGTCGCCGCGGCCGGGATCGCCGGCAGGTCGACGACCGTGAAGCCGGTGCCGGTGCCCGGGCCGGACGTCACCGGAATCCCGGCGTGCACGGTGACCGGCTCGCCGTCCCCGGTCCCGCCCGGAGCCGGCTCGTAGTAGGCGATCGCCGGGCCGGTCGGCGCCACGCCGGCCGCCGCCAGGCGCTGGTGCAGTTCCGGGTACATCGGCGTGATGACCGGCCCGATGTGTTCGGGGCCGTACCCGGCGGCGGTGGCGGACAGCTCCGCGACGCGGACCGGGGGGACCTGCTTGAGTACGACGTCCTCGGTGTTCATGCGCCCCTCTCTCTCGATCATCCGGAGCCTCGCCTCCACCCCGACCAGCCTGGCCGCGTCGGCCTCCAGCTGGGCCTCGAGCTGAGCCCGGCGCAGCCGCAGCATGCCCCGTAGCTCGGCTACGTCGACCCGGTCGTCCAGGATCGCCTGGACCTGCTGCAGCGTGAAGCCGAGATCCTTCAGCGCGATGACGCGGTTGAGCCGGCGCAACTGGTCGGCGTCGTAGCGCCGATACCCGTTGACGGGATCGACCACCACCGGGACCAGCAGCCCGATCGCGTCGTAGTGGCGCAGCATGCGGACCGATACCCGGCCCAGCCTGGCGAAGTCTCCGATACTGAACATGGCAGGTCCCACCCTGGCGTCTCACACCGTGTCATGGTCAAGCTCATCCTGCCCGCCGATCCGCGCCGGCGCCGACCGGCGGGTGCGCGCCGGACAATTCGTCAAGGCGGACAGCTCGTCGAGGCGGTGGAGGGCCTCCTCGACCGTGCCGGCCGCGGCCGGTAGCAGGGGTGGCCGGACCGCGGCGGTCGGGAGGTGGCCCCGGGCGTGCAGGACGGCCTTGATCACCGTTGGGTTGGGCTCCGCGAACAGCGCGGTCGACAGGGTGGCGAGCCGGCGCCCCAGCGGCCGCGCCGTGGCCACGTCACCCTCGTGCCAGGCCCGGATCAGCGCGGCGAACTCGGTGGTGGCCAAATGCGCTGAGGCGAGGATGCCGCCCTGGGCGCCCAGGGCGAGCAGCGGCGCGATGAACGGGTCGTCGCCGCCGAGCAGGGCGAATCCGGCCGGCGGGTCGGCGAACAGCGCGACGGTGTCGGCGTTGATCCCGCCCGGCGCGTACTTCAGCCCCACCACGCCCGGTACGGCCGCCAGCCGGCGCAGCGTACCGGCGGACAGGTACTGGCCGGTGCGGTACGGGACGTCGTACGCGACCAGCGGCACCGGGCTGGCCGAGGCGAGCCGGGCGAAGTGGGCGAGCACCGCGTCCTGCCCGGGACGGGTGAACGGCGGCACCACGCACAGTGCCGCCGCCACCTCGGGCCGCCCGGCCAGCGCCGCCAGCTCCTCCGGGGTGTTCGCGCCGACCAGCAGCGGTGCGCCGCGCTCGCGGCAGACCCGCGCCGCCAGGTCCACCACCAGGCGCCGCTCCGGGCCGTCGAGGGCACCCGGCTCTCCCGTGGTGCCGAGGGCCACCAGTCCGGTGGCCCCGTCGTCCAGCAGCCGGTGGGCGAGGGGTTCCAGCGCGGTCGGGGCCACCGCCCCGGTGGAGTCGAAGGGGGTGATCAGCGGAACGTACAGGCCGGTGAGCGTCATGACTCCAGGCTGCCCGGCCGGATTGTGAAGCACCAGTTCACGTTCCTTGACATGACCGTAAGCTGAGCTGATGCTCGACGTCCGGCGCCTGCGACTGCTGCGGGACCTGGCGCACCTCGGCACCATCGCCGCGGTCGCCCGGGCCCACGCGTACACCCCGTCCGCCGTGTCCCAACAACTCGCCGCGCTGCAGCGGGAGGCGGGCGTGCCGCTGCTGGAGCACACCGGGCGGCGGGTGGGGCTCACCAGTGCCGGGGCGGCCCTGGTGGCGCACGCCGAGGCGGTACTGGCCGCGCTGGAGGCCGCGGACGCGTCGCTGGCCGCCGCGCGCGCCGGGCTGTCGGGGACCGTGCGCATCGGCGCGTTCCCCAGCGCCGTACGCACCCTGCTGCCGCCGGCGTTGGTGGCGCTGGGCCGCGAACACCCGGCGCTGGACCTCATGGTCACCGAACTCGATCCGGTGGCCATGCCCGCCGCCCTGCGCGACCAGCGGCTCGACGTGGCGCTGACGCACGACTACGACGTGGTGCCCGGCCAGCCGGAGGATGCCGTGGACTCGGTGCCGCTGCTGGAGGAGACGGTGTTTCTCGCCGTGCCCGCCGACGGCGGTGGCGGCGAGGACGAGGGCGGCGGCGAGGGCGACCCGATTCGCGGTGCCCGAGACGCCGCGTGGATCGTGGGCAGCCCCGGCACGCTGTGCCACACCGTCGCCGTACGGGCCTGCCGGGCGGCCGGCTTCACGCCCCGGGTGCGCCACCACGCCGACGACTTCACCGCCGTACTGGCGCTGGTCGCGGCCGGGCAGGGGGTGGCGATCGTGCCGCGGCTGGGCGCCGCGCAGCCCCCGTCCGGGGTGCGGCTCCTGCCGCTGCCGGCCCGCCGGCGCACCCGGATCGCGTACCGGCGGGGCTCCGGCACGCACCCCGCGGTGGCCGCCTGCGTCGCCGCGCTGCGCGCCTCCACCGAGGCGTACCTGCGCGGGCGCCCGGGCGCGCGGCCGCATTGACAGCGACCTTGGTGCGGCGCAAAATTTTGATCACTATCGATCCCCGTGTCCCAGGGAGCGCAATGGAAAACTGGAGGTCCTTCCGTCCCCGCACCGCCAGTTGTCTCGTCGCGGTCGCCGCCGCGCTCGCCACGACCCTGGTCGTCGCCGCGCCGGCCGGTGCCGCCGCCCCGACCGGTCGCTACGTGGCACTCGGCGACTCGTACAC
Organism: Rugosimonospora acidiphila; assembly: GCF_039543385.1. Classification (NCBI taxonomy): domain Bacteria; kingdom Bacillati; phylum Actinomycetota; class Actinomycetes; order Micromonosporales; family Micromonosporaceae; genus Rugosimonospora; species Rugosimonospora acidiphila. The sequence continues at coordinate 15,755 of NZ_BAABJQ010000034.1, read as the reverse complement.
GTCGGGGCCGCTCATCCCCAGCCAGGTGGATCTCAACTGTACCCGGTCCAACCACAACTACCCGTCGCTGGTGACCGCGTCGATCCACTCCTCGTCGTTCACCGACGTCAGCTGCGGCGGCGCCACGACCGCAGACATCCTCAACCCGGGCACCGGTGAGCTCGGCCAGAGCGTGCCGGCCCAGATCAGCGCCGTGACCGCCGACGCCACGCTGGTCAGCGTGGGCATCGGCGGCAACGACATCGGATTCACCGGAATCATCACCACCTGCGCCGAGGACAGCCTGTCCAACCCGCTGGGCAGCCCGTGCAAGAACGAGTACACGGCCGGCGGGACCGACCAACTGGCCGCCCGGATCGCGGCGACCGCGCCCAAGGTGGCCGCGGTACTGGGCGCGATCCACGCCGCCGCGCCGGACGCCAGGGTGCTGGTCGTCGGGTACACGGCGATCCTGCCCGACAGCGGGCTCGGCTGCTGGCCCGTCGTCCCGATCGCGTACGGCGACGTGAGCTACCTGCGCGGCGTCGAGAAGGGGTTGAATTCCATGCTGGCGAGCACCGCCGCCGCCAACAACGCGACCTATGTCGACGTGTACACGCCGTCCATCGGCCACGACGCCTGCAGGGGCGGCGGCACCCGGTGGACCGAGGGGCTGATCCCGGGCACGTCGGCCGCGCCGTTCCACCCGAACGCGGTCGGCGAACAGGGCATGTCAGGGGCGGTCCTGTCGGCCCTACGCGGGTAGCGCCGCACAGTCGGCCTCGGTCGCGTAGCGAAGCCGTCGGCACGACGCGCGAGGCCAGGCGAGGCACGGTCTGAACCGTGCCGGCCGGGGTCCGGTCTCCTCCACCGGGCCCCGGCTTCCCCGCTAAGGCGTGATCAGGTCCTCGCTGGCGGGGGACGGGGAGGCGGACGCGGACGGCGTGGGCGACGGGCTCGGTGAGGCGGTCGTCCTGGACGGGGTCGGTGAGGCGGGTGGACGGCTCGGCGGCGGCGGGGTCGGCGATCCGGTCGACCGCGTCGGCGACGGCGTGGGGCTGGGTGCCACGGTCGCGGCGGTGTGCCGCGGGGCCGGCGGACTGGGTGACCGGTGCGGCGCGACGGTGGTGGCCGCCGGTGACGGTGGCGGCTGGATCGACGCCCGCGGCGCGGGGGGCGACGGCCGGACCAGCAGGTACAGGGCGAGGGTCAGCACGAAGAACACCAGGAGGATCAACGTCGATCGGCGCATGCGGAATCCGGGCATCACGAGGTGCCCGTCGCCGGTACGGTGTCCACGTCGGCCGGCACGTTGATCCCCTCGTGCCGCAGCGCGCTGGTGATCCGGGCGCGCAGCGCCAGCCCGACGTCGAACTGCTTGCCGGGCAGGGTGCGGGCGACCACGCGCACCTTCAACTGGTCGATGTCCAGGCTCTCCACCCCCATCACGGCTGGCGGATCCAGGAGCAGGTTGTGCCGCTCATCCTCGCGGTACATCTCGTTGCCCACCCGCACCAGCAGCGCGTTGACCGAGGTCACGTCCGCCGAGGCGGGGATCGGTACGTCGACGACCGCCCGCGCCCAGTCCCGGGACAGGTTGAACACCTGGATGATCTGGCCGTTCGGCGTCGTGACCACCTCACCGTTGGCGGTGCGTATCCGGGTCATCCGCAGCGTGACCTCTTCCACCGTGCCGGTGAGCGGGGCGATCGTACCGGGGACGTTGAGCCGGATCAGGTCACCGAAGCCGTACTGCCGCTCGGTCACCACGAAGAACCCGGCGAGGATGTCCTGCACGATGCGCTGGGCGCCGAAGCCGAGTGCCACGCCCACCACCGTCGCCGGCGCCACGATGCCCGACAGCGGGATTCCCAGCCGCTGCATCACCAGTACCGAGGTCACCGAATACACCAGGACCAGGAAGGCCCAGGTGACCACCTGGGCCACCGCGTGCCGGTGCTTGGCCTCCTCGGACTTGACCACGCTGTCCGTGCCGGAACCCGAGCCGGAGCCGGTGGCCTGCGCGTCGATGCGGCCGGTGACGCGCTTGCCGATCCAGGTCACGAACCGGGTCATCAGCACGGCGCCGGTGACGAACAGTACGATCTCCAGCCCGCTGCTGCGAGCCCACAGGCCATAGTCGGTCAGTGGGGCCAGGCTTTGGTACATGGCTTCGTTGCCTCGCTCGGTCCGACACGGTCAGTTCATCCGGGGCCAAAGGTCTGACGATGGTGACACGCGGATGGCCCGGCGGCGAGCGCGCCGCCACGTTCTGTCATTCATGACACATGACGGAATTGCGCGCGGTCGGATCGGGTACTGGTTCCTGCCCAGGTGGAATGCTTCGTCCCATTCTCCGCCGGAACCAGGTGGACGGCGTGTGGTAGACGGTCCGGCCCGCACCGGCCCCGGGCGCCGGTGGTGGAGTCGGGCCCCGGCGCCGCGACCCGGTGGGGTGTCCGTCCAGTGTGGACCCGGGCGGAGCGTGCGGCGGACCGTGCGGCCCGGCGAGGGTTACGCGTCGCCGTCCGACTCGGCGCGGTGCTCCCGCCTGCGCCGCCGGATGCTCCACGCGATCAGCGCGGCGACCACGACCGCGGCGACCACCAGTGCGGCCACCCGACCGAAGGTCTTCTCGACCGCCGCGTAGGAGTTGCCCGCCAGGAAGCCGAGCAGCACCGCGGCGGTACCCCAGACCAGGCCCCCGGCGGCGTTGTAGGCCAGGAACCGCCGGTACCGCATCCGGGTGGTACCGGCGAGGAAGGGCATCACCGCGCGGAAGAAGGCCACGAACCGGCCGAGGAAGACGGCCGGGCCGCCCCGGCGGGCCAGCGTGCGACGCGCCGACTCGATGCCGCCCGCGCGGTGGCGCAGCACCCGCAGGGACAGCAGCCGGTGGCCGTAGCGGGCACCGATCTCATACCCCACGGTGTCCCCGACGATGGCCGCGACCACCACGATGGCGCACATGAGCACGACGCTGGTATTGCCCCGGCTGGCGGCCACCCCGCCGAGGATGGCGGCGGTCTCACCGGGGATCACGAACCCGACGAACAAGGCGTCTTCCACGAAGACCAGCGCCCCGACGATCAGGTAGATGACGGTGCCGTGCAGGTCCAGCAGCCGGTCCAGGAAGGAGGTCATCGGCCCGTCCGGACGCCGCCGGCCGCCCCGCGGTCGGTCGGTCGCCGGCCGCACTTCTCCACGAGAGCGACTCTACCGCCTGTCCCACGACCTCCGACGGGAATGTGAGACAGCGCCCTTTCCCACCGGCGGCGGGGTGCCCGCCCGACCCCTCCGGCGGGCCCCGGACCGGCAGGGATCAGCTGACCGCGCCGGCCTGGGTCACCAGGCTCACGTACCAGGCGGCCGACGGATTGTTCGTGGCCGGGTAGTTGGCCAGCGGGCTGGTCGCGTCGCCGGCGCTGTCGAAGTCCCAGCCGCGCACGATCTGGCCGGCCTGGCGGGCCGAGGTGATGAACCCGGTGTCGGTCGCGGTGGCGGCGTAGAACAGCGCGCCCTCCTGCAGGAACGCCGGGTCGCCGTCCTGGTACTCGTCGAACGCGGTCTGCTGGTACCGGATCCGGTCGCCCGCCACCCGGTCGGTCGAGTACAGCAGGGTCTGCGCGGGCGCGGCGCCGTCGGCGCCGGTGCGCACCGCCACCCGCATGCCGCCGGCCGTCCCGACCGTCTTGCCGTACAGCGGATCGGAGGTCTTCCCGTGCGTGGCGGCGTTCCAGGAGACCGTGGCCGCGGAGGCGTTCAGCGTGCCGTCCCAGGCCCAGTTCTGGGCGTTGCTCTGGCTGCGATGGATCTCGTGCACCGCCGTGCCGCTACCGCTGACGAAGCTGACCGTCGGGGTCACCCCGCTGTCGTACTGCCGGCTCGGCGACCAGGTGATCTCGCCGTCGGCGCCCAACTGACCCACGTGGTACCAGAGGGTGTCGGCGCTGGCCGACTTGTGCACCTCCACCAGCTGGCCGCTGTCGTTGAGCGCGACGGCCGGGGTGGTTCCGGTGTCGTACTGGCCGTGCCGCAGCCAGGTGACCCGGCCGTCGGCGCCGTACGTGCCGGTCCAGTACCAGAGCGCCCCGGAGCCGGAGTCGTGTACCTCGACCACCTGGCCGTGCGAGTTGATCGCCACCGCCGGGTCGTACCCGATGTCCCGCCGGTACGAGGTGCGGTCGCCCGCGTCGCCGGAGAGCAGGGTCAGCACCCGGCCGCGCAGCGAGCCGATGGTGCCCAGCGCGCCCGGCACGTCCCTGGCCATCAGCAGCCGCGACCCGAACGCGTCGGTCAGCTCCTGGTTCAGGGCCGCCAGGTTGCCGGCCGCGAACGAGGTGTTGTCCGTCAGGTCGTCCTTGAGGTCGAGCATCACCAGCAGCGGAGCGGCGTCCGGGTGCGCCGCCGACCAGGTGGCCACGGTCCGCAGCCAGTCGCGCAGCAGGTTGGAGGCCGGATTGCCGGCGTGGTCGACCAGGTCGCCTGGCGAGTCGTGGCCGATCGAGTAGTCGTGGTTGGTGGCGTACCCGTTGTCCTGGACGTCGAACTCCAGGAAGCGCACGCCGCTGTCGAGCTGGCTTTCGATGGAGCCCTTGGTGCCGTCCAGGTTTCCGGAGTAGCTGTTGTGCGTGGCCCGGAAAACGGCCGAGGCGAACGGCAGGTTGTCGCCGGGAAGCGCCGCCCGCGCCGCCGCGGAATCGGCCGCGCCGGCACGAGCCGTCGTGGCGGGTGCGGTCGTGGCGTGAGCCGTCGCGGCCTGGGCGGTGCCCGGGCCGGCGGCCAGCACGGCCGCGGTGGCCAGCAGCGCGACCGCCGCCGCCCTGAGCCGCCTGCGGCGCACCGGACGCAACGCTTCCATGACATCTCCAACCGGGGTGCGGGGTCGGGGCGAGGTTGGCTCTATCTATGTCATCGCGGCCGGTGGCGGGTCAACCCCGGCGCGGTGAACCTTGCGGGTCGCGGCGGTGGCGCCCGACAGCGGCGTCCGGCGGTGGCGGTCGGCGGGGAGCGGTGCGGGGTAATACGCTGTTGGCCATGGGGGATCCGTTCCAGGTACGCATCGGGGTTCGCGGGTACGAGCTGGACACCCAGGGCCACCTGAACCAGGCGGTCTACCTGCAGTATGCCGAGCACGCGCGGTGGGAGTGCCTGCGCGCGGCGGGCATCTCGCAGCAGCGGCTGATCGCCGGCGGGGTCGGGCCGGTGGCGCTCGAGGTGACCCTGCGGTATTTGCGCGAACTGCGCGGAGGCGACGAGGTCGACGTCTCCTGCGCGTTCGAGTGGGGCGAGGGTAAGACCTTCCGGATAGCGCAGGAGTTCCGGCGCGTCGACGGCTCCCCGGTCGCCTCGCTCTCCGGCGTCGGTGGCCTGCTCGACCTCGGCGAGCGTCGGCTGGTCGCCGACCCGGGTGAGCGGTTCCGGGCGATGGCCGACCATCCGGAGTTGATGAACCTCTGACCGGCCGGGCCACGCGTCAGCGCACGGTGGCGGGCGCCGGCCGGGCCATCCGGGGGATCAGGGCGGGCGGGCGACGGGCCGCGATGTCCTCGATCCAGCCGAGCAGCACGATCGGTACGGCGGTGAGCAGGCACGCGCCGATCAGGCGCAGCGGCACCTCGGTCGCGGTCGAGCCGTGCGGCATCACGGTGACTATCAGATGGCTGGCGAGCACGGCGGCCGGCAGGTGCCACAGGTAGATGGTCACGGCCCGGGCGTTGATCAGGCGTACCGCCCGTGCCAGCGGCGGGAGGCGATCGAGCCAGCGCAGGCGCGGACGCGCGCGTAGCGCCACCGCCACGAACGCCACCGACCACAGCGTGTTGCCGACTGGCGTGTGGTTGAGGTCGAAGGCGCGGTCCGTCAGCGCGGCGCGCAGCAGCCACACCGCGCCGACGGCCGTGAGCGCGGCCACGCCCCACGCGTACGCCCTGGCCGGTATGCGCCGCAGGAACCCGTCGTGGTGAGCGAAGCCGAGCAGCCAGCAGGCGGCGTAGGTGGCGACGAAGTACCCGACGTGTACCGAGCCGGTGACGAACACGACCGGCAGCGCGGTCGCGACCGCGAGGCTGTACCAGGGCCACCGGCGGAAGGCGGCCAGCACCAGGGGGGACAGCGCCATGAGCCACAGGTACGTGACGATGTACCAGAGGCCGATGCTGAAGGCCCAGGACCATGGCGGACCGCCCACCGGCGGTACCCGCGCCGGAACCAGCCACCACACCAGCGCGCCCCAGCCCAGGCCGCCCGGCGGCCGGGTTCGCCAGCCGGTGGACAGCAGCACGGCGATGGTCACCGCGCCGAACGCCCACAGCGGCAGCAGCAGCCGGCGCAGCCGGTGGCGGACGGCGACGGGGCCGGCCCGGTCCACCGACGCGGCCATCAGCGAGCCGGCCAGACCGAACATCAGCCCCATGGCCGGGAACAGCACCTCCAGCCAGATCCAGCCGGTGACGTGATACATGACGACCCGGGACAGCGCGACCGCCCGCCACAGGTCCAGGTACGCGTCGCGGCCCGGCGTCGAGGTGCCCGCGTCGACCGGCGGTCGGGTCGACCGGACCGCGGCCCGGCCGCCGGCGCGTTCAGGACGGGCCGTGTGTTCGGGACGGCCGGTGCGCTCGGGACGGCCGGTGCGGGCGCCGCGCGCCGGGGCGGTGGGTGGGTGAAGGCCGCCCGCGGGTTCGGCGGGTGAGTGCGTGCCGGCCGCCGAATCGGCGGGCGCCCCGACCGCGGGTACCGGATGCTGCCTGTCGTTCATCGAGAGGCGCGTCTTCTCTCCGGCCGGCCGGACGGCTCATCGGGAGGCTGGCATGGACCGGGCGTCGAGGCGGTGCCTGCCGACGTGGGCCGGCGTCGGCACCGGCCGCTCCGGCCGCGGCACGGGCGCGCCCGCCGGGACCACCGTGCCGGGCTCCTCCGCGTTGCGGCGAGTCTTCGACCAGCTGTTGCGGCGCAGCACGAGACGGATCACCGCCCGCCACGAGGTGATGTAGAAGATGTAGATGTACAACGCGAACGCCAGGCCGAGACCGGCCGCGCCGCGGCGGCTGGTGTTGGGCTCGCACACCATCCGGTAGACCGGCCCCCACATGACGAACGGCAGCAGCCCGAACGTGCCGTAGATGGCGAACAGGATCCAGCCCGGGCCGTCGAAGAACCAGTCGGACACGACCGCCGGCTGCCGGAACGTCTCGGCTCCGAGCAGTATCCAGGGCAGCGGGTACACCAGGCTGCCCAGCAGCTGCAGCCACGGCTGCACCAGGTAGTAGAGCACCTCGGCTGCGCCCAGCGTCGAGATGTACGGCGACCGCCAGATCCGGGGCAGGTACCGGATGCACTGCATGGTGCCCTGCCCCCATCGGGTGCGCTGGGTGAGCAGCCGGCGCAGGTTCGGCAGCCCCTCCTGGAAGACGTACGCCTCCCGGGTGTATTCGACCCGGTAACCGGCCATCAACAGGTGCAGACCGATCTCGAAGTCCTCCAGCAGGGAGCCGCGCCACGGCGCGCCACTGTCGCCGGCGACCTTGCGCAGCGCGGAGAGCCGGGTGAACTGGCCGTTGCCGCCCAGCCCCACGGTGCCGGTCGTGCGCCGCCCGATCTGCATCGCCGAGATCGGCGCGCGGAACTCCAGATCCTGCAGCCGGACCAGGGTGCGCCCGAAGGCGTTGGCCCAGCGGCCGCGCCCGGGGAAGGGCTCGTCCTCGTAGCGGTTGGACATCCACACGCCGATCTGCACGCCGCCCATCTGCGGGTCGCCGAACAGGTGGTCGGCGGCGCACGTGGCCAGGCAGCCCGGTGCCGGCCGGCCGTCGGCGTCGACGACCACGACGATGGTCCGGGTCGCGTCGACTCCGTCGCCGAGCCTGCCGGTCAGCGCCCGGTACCCGGCGTTGAGCGCCTCCCCCTTGCCGACCCGGGCGTTCGGCTCGCTGCGGCGGACCAGGTGCACGGCCGGATCGTTGCGGGCGACCCGCGCGACGATGGCGGCGGTTCCGTCCCGCGACGCGTCGTCGATCACCCAGATGTTCGTGCTCGGGAAGGTGGCGCGCAGGTACGCGATGGTGTCCGCGATGACGTACTCCTCATCGCAGCAGGGGATCAGGAAGTGCCAGTCGAAGTCCGCCGGGTCGCCCCCCGGCCGCGGGCGCTCACGCAGGTAGGGCACCAGGATGAAGCCCACGTAGGTGAGGAAGCCGATGCTCATGGTCAGCGCCAGGCCCTGCGTCACGCCCAGCAGTACCTCGGTGTTCACCGCGCACCGTCCGTCCACTCGGGACCGGGCGTCGTGGGCGCCTTCTGGCCGTGGACCATCGTCCAGTACACGAAGGTCAGCAGGCTCGCGCCGCCACCGACCACGGAGACCATCGAGCCCAGAATGGTGTGGCCCCAGTAGTAGCCGGTCTTGAAGCCGACGCCGTCGATGAGCGCGGCCAGCCCCACGATGCGCAGCTGGTTGGTGGCGAACAGCAGAACCACGGTGACCGCGAGCCCGATGAGTACCCGCTTGTACTGGCGCGGCCGCAGCCACAGCAGCGCCGCTCCGGTCAGCACCATCGGTGCTATCAGGAAGGCCGAGGTGCACTGCGGGGTGATCTGCAGCCCGATCGACTTCGGGTTGCCCGCGTGCAGCACCACCACCGCCTGGTCCCGCAGCCCGAGCGTGTGCTGGTGCAGCGTGGCCGCGACGAGCCTGCCGGCCAGGTCGGCCTCGATGCCGCTGACGTACCGGTAGCCGAACATCATCCCGGCCGCCGCGGCGACCAGCAGGGCGACCAGAACGGCGGTCCGGCCGCGCGGCAGACGCCCCTCGCGCCGGTGCACACCGGGGCGCATGGGCATCCGCCAGGCGGCCGACGCGGCAGGGGATCCCGGCTGGTGAAGCCATTCCTGATCATGCTCGGACATGTGGTGAGCCTCGTTTACGACTATTGCCTCAAAACGGTCATCTCATACTAAGCTCGGGCGAGACGGAAAGTTGCGCCAATATGGCTAAAAAACGGATGTGAGCCGCCGTTGGCGTGAGACCGCCCAAAACTGGCGTGACCGGGCCTGCCGGGTCCGGGCGCCAGCCGAATTCTGCGAGGGGAGCACATGAAAACTCGTACGTTCCGAGGGCGCGCGCTGCTGACCGGCGTCGCGTCGCTACTCATGCTGGTCGTCGTGGCCGATCCGGCCGCGGCGGCCCCGGGACCGGCATCGTCCTACGGCGCGCTGGTGAACGTCACTGTCGCCGGGATAGGGGTCAACGTCGGTCCCACGCCGGTGTCCACCGTCGGCAGCTCGCCGAACAACATAGCGAGCCTCAACATCCCGGGCGTGCTGTCCACCGGAGTGATCACCACCTCGGCCACCATGGACAACACCACCGGCGACCTGGCCAGCGAGGCCTCGATCGCCGGCCTCAACCTGGGCCTGGCCACGACGCTGACCGCCGACGCGATCACGGCCGACTGCACGGCCACCAGCTCGGGCATCACCGGCACCACGACGCTGGTCAACGCCTTCCTGGCAGGCTCGCAACTGGCGGTCAACCCGTCAGCCAACACCGTCATCAACGTCACTCCGCTGATCACTGTCACGCTCAACGAGCAGGTGAACAACCCGGACGGCAGCCTCACGGTCAACGCGATTCACATCCATCTCACGCTGCCGCTGTCCAGCGGCGACATCTACCTCTCGTCGGCCTCCTGCGGGCCGTGGGAGGCACCGGTGCCGATGGCCTCCGGTCCTGGCCTCAAGCTCGGCCTGGGCATGGTCGGCCTGTACGGCGTCGGCCTGATCGGGCTCTGGCGTCGCCGGGCTCACCTGACGGTCTGAGAGGAGCGTCGTGTACCACCACCACTGCCCTAAGGGAGCCGGCGTGGCGGCGGCCGGATGCGGCATGCTCCCGGTCACCGGTGCGCGAACGACGCTGTGGATCGCCGCCGCGATCGCACTGATCGTCCTCGGTCTCCTGCTGACCCGCCTCACCTCGGTGCGGGCGAGCCGGCGATAGGCACGACCGAAGGACCGTACGACCAAAGAACCGTACGACCGTGTGCCGGGCCGCGTGGCGGCCCGGCACACGGATGAGACACGAGGGACAGCACCACGATGACTGCCACGGCCACGACCGGTACCGCGACGACCCTTCCGCCGTCAGCCCTTCCGCCGTCAGCCCTTCCGGCGTCAACGCTGACGGCGACGACTGCCACCGCGATGGCGTCCGGGTCCGCGCCTGCGGTGTGGATAGTGCTCGGCACCCGGCCCGAGGCGATCAAACTGGCGCCACTGGTGGTACGGATGCGCCAGGAGGGCAGGCTGCGCCCGGTCGTGGTGAGCACGGGGCAGCACGTCACGCCGGTGCGCCAGGCCCTGGCCGCCTTCGGGCTCGCGGCCGACGTCGAGATCGCGCTCGACCGGTCCGAGGGGAGCCAGGCCGAGTTGGCCGCCCGACTGATCCCACGGCTGGACGGTGAGCTGGTCGGCGCGCCGCCGGCCGCCGTCGTGGTGCAGGGGGACACCGCCACCGCACTGATCGGCGCGCTCGTCGCGTTCTGGCGCCGGACCACGCTCGTCCATCTGGAGGCCGGGCTGCGCTCCGGCGACCTGACCCGGCCCTTCCCCGAGGAGGCAAACCGCAGGCTCGTCGCCCAGGTCGCCCAACTACACCTCGCGCCGACCCCGTTGGCCGCGGCAAACCTCGCCGCCGAGGGCATCACCGGCCCGCGAGTGCTGGTCACCGGCAACACCATCGTCGACGCGGTCCACCTGATCGTGCGCCGTTCGCCAGCCGGTGCCGATCCGGCGCCGCTGGCCGGCCGGCGCCGGCTGATCCTGGTCACCACGCACCGGCGCGAGTCGTGGGGTGAGCCGATGCGCCGGATCGTGACCGCGGTACGGACGCTGGCGCGCACCCACGCCGACGTCGAGGTGGTGTTTCCGGTGCACCCCAACGGGGCGCTGCACCACGACATCCACGCCGCGCTGGACGGCCAGGAGCGCGTCCGGGTCACCGATCCGCTGGACTACCCCGAGCTCCTGCGCCTGCTGGAGCGCGCCGAACTCGTGCTCTCGGACTCCGGTGGCATCCTCGAGGAGGCGGTCACCCTGGACACCCCGGCCCTGGTGCTGCGCGACGTGACCGAGCGGGCGGAGGCGATCGACGCCGGGTACGCGCAGCTGACCGGTACGGACACCGACCGCATCGTGCGCGCCGCCGACCTGTTGCTCGCCCGGGGCGGCTCGCCGGCCGCGACCGGGTGCCGGACCAACCCGTTCGGGGACGGGCGGGCCGCGGCCCGCGCGGAGCAGGCCATTGCCTGGATTCTGGGCCGCGCAGAGCGGCCCGCGCCGCTCTCGAGCTCCACGCCGGCCGCCGGATCGGCGGTGCCGGGTGGCGTGCCGGCGGCGACGAATGCCGTGCCGGCGGTGCCCGGTGGCGGGGCGGCGGTGCCGGATAGCGGGGCGGTCGGACCGCGCGGCGAGGCTGTGCCGGCGGCGCCGCTCGGCGGGGCCCGGGTGGCGGGAAGTTCCCGGCGGGCCGCCGCGCTCGCGGGTCAGCGGGTGGCCGTGGCGCGCGACGCCTGAGCCGGTACGGGCGGTCGGGGCGGGGCGGGAAGCGGAGGCCCGCCCCTAGAATGCTGTTGTTTGGGATTAATATCCGAACTCGTCATTTAAAGGCTAATCTCAGCCTGTCTCGCCCTGATAGCTCCACTTAGGCGGTTATGCGTGCGAGACACGTCTATGCCGCTTTTAAGGCTACATGGGGCATTTTAGGCATGGCTCGGCGTCCGGGGTGGACGGCGAGGTCCCGTCGAGAGGAGGCCGTCCTTGAAGCTGTTCCTGACTCCGGGGGGTGCGGCCGAGATCCGCACGGCCTCGGCGCGTGTCGATGGCGGCGCGCCGCCGCTGGACGTTGCGCTGCCGGACGCGCCGCCGCTGGACGTTGTGCCGCTGGACGTTGTGCTGCCCGATTCCGCGCCCCTCGGGGCCGGCCAGCCGGACTCGGCGGCCGGCTCACCGCCGGACGCGACCCCGCCCGGTCTGGCGCGATGCGGTGCGCCCTCGATCGCGGCGCCCACAGTCGAGGTGCCCACAGTCGAGGCGCCCACAGTCGAGGCGCCCACAGTCGAGGCGCCCACAGTCGAGGCGCCCACAGTCGAGGCGCCCACAGTCGAGGTGCGCACCATTGACACGGCTACGGTCGAGGTGCCCACGGTCCCGGCGCGCACCGTTCCCACGCGCACCGTTCCCACGCGCACCGTTCCCACGCGCACCGTTCCCACGCGCACCGTCGATCCGCGCGCTGTCGAGTCGCGGACCGTTGGGCTACCGACCGTTGCGTTGCGTGCGGCCGTGCCGCCGGCCGGCGACCTCGGGATCACCCGCAGGCGGCCGGCCCCGCCGGTTCCGGCGGGCGCGCAGGCACCCCCTGCCCCGCACGGACCGCCGAGCCCGGTCTCGCCCGTCTCGCCGGCCGTGCAGGCACCGCCGGCCGTCGCGGCACCACCGGCCGTGCGGACTCCACCGTTCGCGCCGGCCCCGCCGTTCGAACAGACCGCGCCGTTCGCACCGGCGCCGGCGTTCGCGCCGGCCCAGACGTTCGTCCAGACCCCGCCGTTCGGACAGACCCTGCCGGCCGTAGGGGCGCCGCCGTTCGTGCCGTCGCCGCCGGCCGGTCAGGCACCGGTGATCCAGGCGCCGGTGATCCAGAGACCGGTGATCCAGGCGCCGGTGATCCAGGCGCCAGTGATCCAGCCGGCGGGTCAGGCGCCGCCGGTCGGTCAGGACCCGCGGGTTACCGCGAGGGCGCGGGCGGCCGTGCCCGGCAGGGTACGGGTCGTGGTCATCGAGCCGCCGGTCGCGGGCGGCCCCGCCGATCGGCTGGCCGACGAGTTCGAGACCGTCCGTCTGGCCGCGCCGATCGAGCCCGAGCGGCTGCGCCTGGTGCTCGCCCAGGTGCGTCCCCGGCTGCTGCTGCTCAAACACTCCCTGGACGAGGCCGATGACCGGCTGATAGCGGTTTGCCGAGCGTCCAATGTGGAGGTCATGGTGCTGGCCCGGCCGGTCTACGGGCTGGTCCGGCCGGTACGCATGCGCCGCTTCGGCGGGCTGCCGTGGCTGCGGCTGAGGTACGCGGGCCGGCGCCCCGGGGGGTTGCGCGTCAAGCGGTGCATCGACATCGCGCTGACCGTGCTGACCGCGCCGCTGTCGGTACCGCTGATGGTGCTGATCGCCGCGGCGGTCAGCGTGGGCGGGCCTCCGCTGTTCGTACAGAACCGGGTAGGGGCCGGCGGCCGGCCGTTCCGGCTGGTCAAGTTCCGCACCCTTCCCGTCGACGCCGAGCGGGACACCGGCCCGGTACTGATCGGCCGCGACGATCCGCGGGTGACCGGCGTCGGGCGCCTGCTACGCCGCTCCCGGATGGACGAACTGCCGCAGCTGTGGAATGTGCTGCGCGGCGACATGAGCCTGGTCGGCCCGAGGCCGGAGCGGCCCGAGTTCATCGCCGAGTTCCGCCGCGCGCTGCCGCACTACGACCTGCGCCACCTGACCCGGCCCGGTCTGACCGGCATCGCTCAGCTGACCGGCGGCTACGCCGCCACAGTCGAGGAGAAGCTGCGCTGCGACCTGCTGTACGTCAACTGCCGGTCGCTGCGCCTGGACCTCAGCCTGCTGGCGATGACCATGCTCGACGCGCTGCGCGGGTTTCCCCGTGGCTAGCCGGATCACGGCCGGTGGCCGTGTCGCCCAGAACACGGTGAGCATGCTGGCCGCCCGCGTCGTCATGGCCGCGGCGAGCCTGGCCTCGCTGCCCGTGGCGTACACGCGGCTCGGCGAACGGGCGTACGGCGTCTGGGTGCTGCTCGGCGGGCTGATGGCCATCATGGCGCTGGCCGACCTCGGGCTCGGCTCCGCCCTGGTACGCGAGGTGGCCCGCGCCGCATCCGGCGAGCGGCGCGGCCGGCTCGGCGCCATGCTCGGGCTGGGCCTGGTGTGGGGGGTGTGCGCCGGGGTGCTCGCCCTGGTCGGCATCGCGCTGGGCTGGTCGTGGCTGGTGAGCCTGATGCACCTCGGTGACCTGTCGACGCAGGCATGGCACGCGGCCCTGTGGCTGGCGCTCGGGCTGCTGTTCAACGGCGTCGAGGTGCCCTGGCGCGCGGTGCTGGAGGGGACCCAGCGCTACGGCGCCCTCGCCTGCGTCTCCGGCGGCACCGCGCTGGCCGGTGCGGCGCTGGCCGTGTTCGTGCTGCGCCGGGGCGGCGGGCTGGTTGAACTGTCGGCCTCCTCGGCGGCGGCCAGCGCGCTGCGCACCGGCCTGATCGCCGGGTTGGCCCGCCGGTACGAGCCCGCCATGGCACCCAGGGTGCGCGGCATCGAGGCCGACGACCTGCGCTCGATGCGCGGCTACGGGATGCGGGTCCAGATCAGCAGCGCCTCCGCCGCCGCCAACACCGAGATGGACAGGTTCTTCCTCGGCGGGCTGTTCGGGCCCGCGACCGCCGGCGGTTTCGACGTCGGGTGCCGGCTGCTCAATCTCCTGCGGCTGCCACCCGGACTGGTGCTCGTCGCACTGTTCCCGGCCGCGGTGGCCGGCGCCGCCACGGGCGGGCCCAGCTGGCTGGACCGGTTCCACCTGCTGGCCACCCGGTACCTCACAGTGTGCCTGGCACCCGCCGCGGCGGCGCTGATGGTGTGCGCCGATCCGCTCGTGCGGCTGTGGCTGGGGCACCAGGTGTCCTGGGGCGCGGCGAACCTGGCCGTGCTGGTGCCGGCGTACGCGGTGAACCTGGCGGCCGGCGCCGCCACGGTGGTCACCCGGGCCGAGGGACGCCCGGGGCGGGAAACCCGGTACGTGCTGCTGTCCGTGGCGATCAACTTCGCGCTGACGTACCCGCTGGCACGGCTGGTCGGTCCGCTCGGCGTACCGCTGGCCACCGCGATCGGCGTGGTCGCCAGCACCGGGTACTTCATGCTGCACTTCCACCGGACCAGCGGGCGGCCCATTCCGCCGCTGGTGCGCGTGGTGTGGCCGCCGGTGATGGTCGCCGCGATCGCCGGTACGGTCGGCGCCGTCGCCGCCCGGTTCCTGCCCGACGGGCCGGACCGGTGGGGCGCCGCGGCCGCCGTGCTGTGCCGGGGCGGGCTCATCCTGGCCGTCGCCGGCGCGCTGCTGGTGGCCTCGGGCTGTGTCGGCAGGGGAGACTGGCGCCGGCTGCGCGGCCTGGTGCGCCGCGTCGCCCCGGCCGCCGCGCAGCCCACTGTCGCATCGCCGGCCATCGCGCCGCCCACCATCGCGCCGCCCACCATCCCGCCGCCCGCTGTCGCGCCACCCATCGCACCGCCCGGCCTCCCGCCCGCCGCCGAGATGGCCGGGGGTGGGCGGTGACGACGACCCGCGCGGACCTGACGAACTGCCTCGTGTGCGGCCCGAGGACGCGGCAGACCACCGTGCTCGACGGTGGGGTGCGCCGCTGTGCGTCCTGCGGGTTCGCCTGGACGCAGCGGACCTTCCCCGCCCCGGCCGAGCTGTACGACGACGGGTACTACCACGGCGGCGGTTACGAGGACTACTTCCTGCCCGGGCCGCGGCGCTTCGAGGCGGGGCGGCGCGTGCGCTGGCTGCTGCCGCAGGTGCGGCCCTCCGGCGCGCGACTGTCCCTGCTGGAGGCGGGTTCGGCGGGTGGGTTCTTTGTGGAGGCTGCGCGTCGGGCGGGTGTCGACGCGTCGGGGGTTGAGGTGTCGGAGGTGGCGTCGCGGTTCGCGCGTGAGCGGTTGGGTGTGCCGGTGGT
>NZ_BAABJQ010000033.1:0-91547 GCF_039543385.1 Rugosimonospora acidiphila | reverse complement strand
GACCGTGCCCTGGTCCGCGTTCTCCCAGGTACGCCCGTTGTCGTACGACGAACGGATCATCATGGTCTTACGCAGGTCGGTGTTGGCCGGCGAGGAGAACAGCATCCGACCCTGGTTCGCCGCACCCGAAAGCCGCAGCACGGTGCCCTGCACCAGGGGCGTCACCAGGTCGGGAATCGCGGTGAACGGGGTGCTGAACGAGCGCCCGCCGTCCCGGCTGATGGCGTAGTCGCGGTTGCCGACGTCGGTACCGCTCTGCTCGCGACCCGCCGCGTAGATGACGCCACCGGGCAGTTCGACGAGGCTGAGCTCGGACGGCTTCTGGGTGAACGTGCCGTCCGCCGCGATCGGGAAGGCGTCAACGGCGCCGGTGTGCCAGCTGTTGCCGCCGTCGTCGCTGTAGGCCAGCGCACCGTAGTTGTGGTCCTCCGTGGTGCCGACGCCGCTCTCCGCGTTGATGCCGACGACGATCCGGCCCCTGTGCGGCCCCTCGGTCAACTGCAGCGCGTGCCCCGGACCGGTCACGAACCACTCGTTCCAGTCCGGCCGCTTGACCTGGCTGGTGATGTCGCGCGGCGCCGACCAGGTGGCGCCGTCGTCGTCGCTGGACTGGATGAAGGCGGTGCGGTCACACGGGATCGGGCAGGCGGAGGTGCTGGTACCGCCCGGGTTTACGTTGGTAATCAACAGGACCCGGCCGGTCCGGGTGTCCACCACCGGGGTCGGCTGGTCGTGCGTGTCGCCGTTGCCGGCGTTGATGAGCTGCAGCGGCCCCCACGTCTTGCCACCATCGGTGGAGCGCTTGAGCACCACGTCGATGTCCCCGGAGTCACCGCAGCTGGTGACCCGGCCCTCGGCGAACGCCAGCAGCGTGCCGTCGTTGGCCTTCACGATGGCAGGGATGCGGAAGCAGGCGTACCCGGCGTCCTGCCCCGCCTTGAAGATCACCTGTGAGGTGAGGCTCGGTGCGGATGGGGCGGGGTGCGGTGCGACCGCGGCGCTGGCCGGCGCGGCGGTACCGGTCAGCACCGCGACGACCGCCACGGCCAGCGCCGGCAGCAGCCCGCGACGGCGCCACGGCCGGATGCCATGGTGGGACAGCAGAGGCATATCCGTCCTTCCTGTTCCGGAAGCGGAGGACGTCCCACGTGGGATGTCTCTCCCCCGGGAACCGTAGCGATCGGCTCGCCCCGCTGACAAGAGGGCCGTCGATGAGCCGCCCGAGCGGCTGGTCAGGACCCTGGTGGGTGGGCGGCCAACGACCAGCGACAAGCCCGGCCGGGTCACCGTCCGCCGTCGTGCCAGGAGCGCCAGAGCCGGGCGTACGTGCCGCCCAAGGCGATCAGGTCCTCATGCCGGCCCAACTCCGTGATCAGGCCCGCGTCCATCACCACCACGCGATCCGCGTCGTGCGCAGTCTGCAGGCGGTGGGCGATCGCGATGACGGTCCGACCATCCAGCACCGCGGCGAGGGCGCGCTCGGTGCCCCGCGCGGTCGTCGCGTCGAGCAGGGCCGTGGCCTCATCGAGGATGACCGTATGCGGATCGGCCAGGATCACCCGGGCCAGCGCGACCTGCTGCGCCTCGGCGCCACCCAGCTGGTGCGCCCCGCCGATCACGGTGTCCAGCCCGTCGGGTAACTCGTCGGCCCAGCGGGCGCCGACCGTGGCGAGCGCCGCGCGAAGCTGGGCATCGGTGGCGCCCGGGTGGGCGAGTCGCAGATTGTCGCGCAGGCTGTCGTGGAACACGTGATGCTCCTGCGTCACCAGCACCACCTGGCGGCGCAGCCGGTCCGGCGCCAGGTGTCCGATGGGCACTCGACCGACCGTCACGGTTCCGGTGTGGGGCCCGTCGACGCCGGCCAGCAGCCGACCGAGGGTCGACTTGCCCGCGCCCGAGGGACCCACGATCGCCAGTCGCTCGCCGGCCCGCACGGAGAGGTCGATACCGCGCAGCACGTCGCCATGGCCGTACGAATAGTGCGCCCCGGTGACCTCGATCCGGTCACCGGTCGGTTCGGCGGTGCTGTGCGGCTGTTCGGTGGGGACCGTGGCGAGCCCCTCCACCCGGGCGTACGAGGCTCCCGCGATCTGTAGCTGCTCGATCCAGATCATGATGTTGTCGATCGGAGAGGCCAGCTGGCGCAGGTACAGCGCCGCCGCGATGACGGTACCCAGTGTCGTCAGGCCGTGGGCGTAGAGCACGGCACCGAGGATCAGCACGCCGACGAGCGGCAGGGTGTAGGAGATGTCCAGCGTCGGGTAGAGGACCGTGCGCAGCGACAGCGCGTGCAGCTGGGCGCCCCGGCTGGCGGCGATCGCCCGTTCGGTCGCCTCCGCGCGCAGCCGTTGCAGGCCGAGCGCCTCAATGGTGCGGGCACCCCCCGCGGTCGTCGAGAGCACCTCGGCCACAACCGAACTCGCCGCGCCGAGCGCGAGATAGGCCGGCCGCGCGCGGCGCAGGTACCAGCGCAGTACGGCCGTGATGACGGCGAGGCAGCCCAGGCCGCAGACGCCGAGCAGCGGATCGATGATCAGGACCGCGGCGATGAGCAGCAGCGCCTGGACGCCGTTGATCAGGACGGTCGGCGCGGCGCTGCTCAGCGTCCCGGCGACGCTGTTGATGTCGGTGGTGCCCCGGGCCAGCAGATCGCCCAGGTCGGACCGTTCGGCGACCCGGGCGGGCAGCGCGAGCGAGCGTTCCAGGAACCGTTCGCGCACTCGGGCCGCGGTGCGCTCGCCGAATCGCGCGCCCACGTAGAGGGCGTAGCGGGACAGGACGAGGTGAGCGATCGTGACCGCGACGATGGTGGCGCCCAGCCGGTCGACGGTACCGAGAACGGCGTGGGGCGAGGCCTTGACCGTGTCCACGATGACGCCCAGGAGCCACGGGCCCGCCAGGCCGACCCCGGCGGCCAGCACGTTGAGGAGCATCATCACCACGAAGGTGCCGCGTTCCCGCGCGATGTCGCGGCGGGCCGCGCGCCGGACCTCGGCGGGCGGCGCCACCGG
Organism: Rugosimonospora acidiphila; assembly: GCF_039543385.1. Lineage (NCBI taxonomy): Bacteria > Bacillati > Actinomycetota > Actinomycetes > Micromonosporales > Micromonosporaceae > Rugosimonospora > Rugosimonospora acidiphila. The sequence goes on along the minus strand of NZ_BAABJQ010000033.1, from coordinate 88,536 downwards.
CAGCGGCGCGGTCATCGGGCCTCCACCTCGACCTCCACCTCCCGCGACACCAGCGCGCGGTAGCCGGGCTCGGCGCGCATCAGGTAGCGGTGGCGGCCGGTGGCGACCTGCCGGCCATCGACCAGGTAGATCACGGCGTCCGCCTGATCGAGGATGAGGGGCGACGTGGTGGTCACCACCGTCGTGCGCCCCGCGCGGGCGGTCCTGAGCCGGGCGACCAGCAATGCCTCCGTGTGCGCGTCGACGGCCGAGGTCGGTTCGACGGCCAGCAGGATCTCGGGAGCGGCGCAGATCGCCCGCGCCAGCCGGAGGCGTTGGCGTTGCCCGCCGGAGAGGTTGCCGCCATGCGAAAGGACCACGGAGTCGAGTCCGGCCGGCAGCGCCTCGACGATGTCGTCGGCCACGGCGGCGTGGACCGCCGCCCAGACGGCCGCGTCCCGCGCGTCGACTCGACCGGCGACGGTCTCGCGGACGGTACCCGCGAACAGTTCCGCGTCGTTGTCCGCGACCAGCACCCGCTCGCGCAGCTGGCCGAGGACGATGCCGGACAGCGGGACGCCGCCCCAGGTGGCCCCGGAGTCGCAGAAACCACCGAGCCGGTCGATGAGCGCGACGCTGTCCGCGAGCCGCGATCCGGCGATCGCGGTCAGCACGCCCGGCCGGACCTCGATGCCCGACGCGGGGTCGAACAGCGCGCAGCCGGGCGGCGGTGCGTCCACGCTTCCCGGCCCGTCGGCCTGATCCGGCGTCATTCTTAGGAAGCGCGTCACCCGCCGCGCCGAGACCACCGCTCGGGCCAGGTCCGAGCCGCTCTCGATGAAGGAGGCGACCGGCACGACGAGCATGGCGACGTACCCGTACACGGCGACCAGCTCGCCGATGCTGATGGAGCCCTCGGCGGCCAATCGCGCGGCGACCCACGTCACGACGGCGAGGAACAGTGCCGGCAGGCCGGTTCCGAGCGAGTCGAGCCAGCTCGTCATGGCGCCCACCCGATAGCCGGTGGCGCGCAACGCCTGCGACTGCGTCCGGTACCGCGCGAGGTAGGTGTCCTTGCCGCCCAGCCCGCCCAGGACCCGCAGTCCGGTCACGATGTCGACCAGTCGCGCGGTCAGCGCGCCCTGCTGCTCCCGGTAGCTACCGCCGATGCGCTGGATCCGGCTCAGCAACGGGCCGATGGCGATGGCGAGCAGCGGCACCCCGACGAGGATGATGGTGGCCAGCAGCGGCGAGATGGACAGCAGCAGCATCGCCACGACGGCGTAGGCAACGACCGCGCCGACTCCCGGCCCCGTGGCGGTCAGCGACCGCGCCATCGTTTGTACGTCGGCCATTCCAATGGTCACGACCTCGCCGGCCGTCACCCGGCGGGGCAGCGTCGCGCCCAGGATCGTCGAGTGGCGTACCACCGCCCGGGTGGTGCGGAACGCGGCGTCGAGCCGAACCTTCGTCATCGTGCGGTGCCGGGAGATCGCCAGTCCGGCGTTCACCACTCCCACCGCGAACAGGGCCGCGACCCAACCGAGCAACGCGACAGTGTCGTGGGCCCGCAACCCCTCGTCGATCGCGCGGGACAGCAGGCACGGCGGAATTGTCAGGCCGACCATCCAGGAACTGCCCAGCACCGCGCCCGTGATGGTTCGACGCTTCTGGCTGACGGTGAGCCACCAGAGATAACGCAACGGGCTCTTCGTCGCCGCCGGTCCGGGTGGTTCGAACGCGTCGACCATTGCCGGACTATACCGATCGGGTCCTTCGGGTCCCCGGCCAACTCCTCGCGCACAGCCGTCCGCCGTCGCGACAATGCGGCGCGAGCACCGGGAAGTGCTTCAGCGGGCGGGGCCCGTGTGGCTTCGAGGTGGGGTTCGATCGGCCGTGCGGGCGGTGCCGGGAGCGGACTGCTCCGGCAGCGAGCCCAGCAGGGTGAGGGCGTCGGCGCTGGGCGAACCCGGAGCGGCGTGGTAGACGACGAGCAGTTGCCCGTCGGCGCCCATGACGGCGAACTTCTCGTAGCGCAGTTCGAGGTCCCCGACGATCGGGTGTCGCAGGCGGTGCGTGCCGCCGCCCGGGTGCGGCTTGGCGTCGTGGCGGGACCAGAGCCGGCGGAACAGGTCGCTCTTCACCGACAGCTCACCGACCAGGTCGGTCAGGCGCGGGTCGTCGACGTCCGGGCCGACCATCACCCGTAGGGCGGCGACCAGACTGCCGACCCGGTTCTGCCAGCCGGGCAGCAGCTCCTGCGCGGCGGGGTCGAGCAGCACCGAGCGAAGCATGTTGCTGCCGGGGCGAAGATCGGCGACAGCGCCACGGCGAGCCGGTTGGCCGCCAGGACGTCCTGGAACGGACCCTGCACGTACGCCGGAGTGTGGTGCCAGGCGTCGAGCAGGGGCTGCACGCCCGGCCGGACCCGCTCGGGGCGCCGCCGCCGGGGCGCGGCCGGGGCGCCAAGCGCGTGCAGGTGCGCGGTGGCGTCCTCGTCCAGGTCGAGCGCGCGGGCGATCGCGGCGAGCACCTGGGGCGAGGGACGCCGGTCGCGGCCCTGTTCGAGCCGCGTGTAGTACTCGGTGCTGATCCCGGCCAGCATGGCCAGTTCGTCCCGTCGCAGCCCCGGTACCCGCCGATGACCGTTGTCGCGCAGTCCGACGTCCTCGGGCCGCATCAGCTCGCGCCGGGCCCGCAGGTACTCGCCGATCAGGTTCACACTTCCGACCATATGCCGGGGCGGCTCCCCGCTGGGTAGCCCTGGCGGCACCCCTCTGGACGGGGAATGGTTGCCGGCCGGCCTCGGACGCACGCTAGTGGCATGACTTCACGAACCTGGCTGGTCACCGGCGCCAACAGCGGTTTCGGCCGGCATCTCAGCGAGCAACTCCTGTCCCGCGGCGACCGCGTCGTCGGCACCTTCCGGGCGGCCGGCAGCGTTGAAAACCTGTCCGCCCGCTGGCCGGACGCCTTCCGCGCGGCCCACCTCGACGTCACCGACCCGGCCGAGATCACCGCCGTGGTCGACGATGCCTGGGCCGCCCTGCGCCGGATCGACGTCGTGGTCAGCAACGCCGGGTACGGCCTGATGGGCGCGGCCGAGGAGCTGTCCGACGAGCAGGTGGCGCACCAGATAGCCACCAACCTGACCGGCTCGATCCGGTTGATCCGCGCCGCGCTGCCCCACCTGCGCCGGCAGGGCGGGGGCCGCATTCTCCAACTCTCCTCGGTCGGCGGCCAGGTGGCGTGGCCGGGCGGGTCCCTCTATCACGCCACAAAGTGGGGCGTGGAGGGCTTCGCTGACGCGCTCGCGGGCGAAATCGCCCCGTTCGGCATCGGCGTCACCATCGTCGAGCCGGGCGGTGCCCGCACCAACTTCCGTTACGGCGGTTCGGTGCTGGCCGACCGTATCGGGGCCTACGACGGCACGCCGGCCGCCGGAATCCGCCGCATCCTCACCGAACGCACGACCGAGGGCATCGGCGACGCGGCCCTCATGGCCGCCGCGATGATCGCAAGCGTCGACCGGGACCCGGCTCCCCGCCGCCTGGTCCTGGGCAGCGACGCCTACGGGGCCATCGAGGGCGCCCTGGCCGCGCGACTGGCCGACGTCCGCGGCCAGCGCGAATCGGCGGAGGCGACGGACGCCCCGTTGGAGGGCGCGATCACGGGCGGCCCGGCCGACCTGAACGCCTGACGGTCCACCCGCGTCGGCTCCGCCGTCCATTCCTCTACTGGCGCCGGGGTGCCAGCGGCGCGGACAGGCCGGTCCCGAACAGCCGGCTGTCCACCTCGTCCAGCGCCAGGCGCAGCGCGCCGAGGGCGACGCTCTCGTCGCCCAGGGTCGAGGCCCGGATCTCCGGCACCCGTAGGCACAGCCGCTCCAACTCCCTGCCCAGCGGGTCGAGCAGGATGTCGGCGGAGCGCGAGTAGCCGCCGCCGACCACCACGATCTGCGGGTCGAGGGTCAGCACCAGCGCGGCGGCGCCCACGGCCAGGTCGCGCACGTACCGACGCACCGCGGTCCGGGCGTGACGGTCACCCTCCCGGGCGGCGGCGAACACCCAGGCGGCGGCGTTGTCGGCGTCGACCGAATCCGGCACTCCGGGACAGTTCTGCAGGTGGGACGGCGCGTCCAGCCAGCGCACCGCGCGCAGGGCGCCGATCTCGCCGGCCGCCCCGCCGTACCCGCGGCGCAGCGTGCCGTCGATGATCAGCCCTGCGCCGGTGCGCATGCCGGCCAGCAGGTACACGATGTCGTCCGCGTCCTGGGCCACCCCCTGCCAGCGTTCGGCCGCCGCCGCGAGCTTGCAGTCGTTCTCCACCACGATCGGTGCGGCGAACCGGGCGCCGAGGTGCTTGGCCGGGTTGACGCTGGTCCAGCCCGGCAGCGGGGTGAACAGGGTGGTGCGTCCGGTGGTGTCGACCGGGCCGGTGACGCCCACGGTGACCGCCCAGATGTCGTCCGGGACCATGCCCGCGCCGCGCAGGCAGTTCGCGATCACCGCGTCCATGGCGGCCAGCCGGGTCGTCGGGTCGGCGTCCAGGGTGACCGCGCGGCGGGTGCTGTGGACCACCGTTCCGTCGAGGTCGGAGATGATAGCCAGGATCTTGTGCCCGCCGACGTCGACGCCGAGCACATGGCCGGCGTCGGCGCGGAACCGGTAGCGGCGGGCCGGCCGACCGACCGTGCTGTTGCCGCTCGGTTCGACGACGGTGGCCCAGCCGTCGGCGACCAGGCCCTGCGCCATGACGTCGGTCGACGGCCGGGACAGCCCGGTGCGGGCGGCAAGCTCGGTGACCGTCGACGGCGGGTTACCGCGCAGCGCGCGGACGACACTCAACGAGTTGAGTTCGCGCAACCGGTTGAGGTCGGTGCCGCTCGTCGTCATCTCGGTCAAATCCCGGGCCTTTCCAGCGAATGCCACCCCACGCAATAACGCTGGGCTCTTTACGAATTCTAGCCGACCCTACGAGATCGGATACAACTGCTCGGGGGCGTGCGGGTTGACCGCCGGCCCGAAGTCGACCACCCGGCCGTCGATGCCGTACCGGTACCGGTCCAGCCGGGTCACCCGCGGGCGTCGAGACAGATAGGTGATCATCGAGTCGAACTCGTCCGGGCTGAGCCATCCCGGTGGGTCGGACACCGCCCGGAACCCGCAGATGTCGGCCAGGTCCCGCAGCCAGTCCAGCTGCTGGTCGGTGAGCAGGTTGAGCCGGCGGCGGAAGTAGATGACGTCCGGATCCACCTCGGCCAGCGGCGCCTGCCACAGCCGGTGCACGGCGTTGACCACCGCGTTGCGGGCCATCGCGTCCGACGGGTCGTCGCTGGCGTAGTTCTGCCACATCGGGGCCACGTCGGGGCCGCTGCGCAGCCCGTCGAGCAGGCCGAGCGAGGGCAGCAGGATGGCGCCGCTGCCCAGCAGGTACACGTCGTCCCCGGCGACCTCGCGGACCAGGGCGAGCGCGTCGCGGTAGACCCGCTCCCGGTCGGGGTCGCCGTCCCGGGCGCCGGGCACCGCTCCGCCGTTGATGAAGTCGAGCTTCAGGTACTGGAAGCCCCACTCGTGCACCACCCGCTGGATCAGCGCGGCGACGTGCTCGCGGGCCTGCGGCTTGGCCAGGTCCAGCGCGAAGTACCCGGTGCCCCAGTTGTACCCGGCCACCACCGGCTCCCCGCGCTCGTCGCGCAGCAGCAGCTCGGGGCGCCGGCGGGCGAGATCCGAGCCGGGCAGCGCGATGAACGGGGCGAGCCACAGCCCGGGTACCAGGCCGGTGTCGGTGATGCGCCGGGCGAGCGCGGCCATGCCGGACGGGAACTTGGCGTTCGGCTCCCAGTCGCCGACGGCCAGCTCCCACCCGTCGTCGATCTGCACCACGTCGAAGGGCAGCCCGCGCAGCGCGGCGATGTCCTTGGCCAGCTGGGTCTCGGAGACTCCCTCGTAGTACGCGTACCAGCTGCACCACACGTTGCCGGCCCGCCGCTGCCGGGCGCCGAGGCGCTCGCCCAGTTGCCGGGTGTAGCTGGCGAACACCTCCTCCTCCGGCCCGTACCCGAGGAACCAGGGCGCGCCGCCGTGCTCGTACCAGCCGGCCAGCGTGTCGACGTCGGCGCCGCAGCGCGGGGTACCCAGGCCCAGCGCCCCGAGCAGCAGCACGTTGCCGTCCCCGTCGCTCAGCGCGGCCAGCGCCGAGGAGTGGTGCCGGTGCGGGTCGTCCCACCGGGTGTCGTCGGCGGTCACCCGCCGGCGCGGGTCGGCGATGCGCAGCGGTGGGTCGGACAGCCGCCGCCAACCGCACGGGCTCCACGAGTTCTGGCCGTGCCGGTAGAACAGGGCGTCGCCCATGCCGTGCAGCACGGCCGCGCGGCCGGGTGGCAGCAGGAGCCCGCCGTCGGTCGGCTCGGGCCTGCCGGGGCCGGACAGTTCCAGGGCGAGGGTGCGTCCGGCCAGCTCAACAAGCAGCGCCATGTCTCTCCTTCAGACGAATGGTGGGGATGCGGCGGCGGGGTGGGTGCGGCGGTGGGTGCGCCCCGCGGCGGAGCGCGTCGCCGCCGCGCCCCGCCGCCGGTAGGTGGTGCGAGTTCCTTACTGGAACATCGCGTTGACCGTGTTGTTGGCCTTCTTCAACCCGGACGCCGCGTCGGACTGGCCGAGCACGATGGACTGGATGGCGTCCTGCACGGTCTGGCTGATCTCGTTGCCGTGGTCGGTGACCGGCAGGAAGAACGTGCCGCCGGACGCCTTGGCCTCATCGGTGAACACCTGCACGTCCTGCCCCTTGGCCTGGTGCGCGGCCAGGGCCTTGTCGGTCGCCTCCGCGATGGCCGGGAACACCACGGCGTTCTTGGCCACCAGGTCCTGGCAGGCGGCGGAGCCGAGGAACTTCACCCAGTCCCAGGCCTGCTCCTTGTGCTTGGTACCGGCGTAGATCGCGTCGGACAGCCCGTTGATGGAGGTCTTGCGGCCGGTTGGCCCGGTGGGCAGCGGAGCGAAGGCGTACTTCTGCTTGGCGGTCGCCGACAGGTACGAGTTGATTTCCCAGGAGCCGGCGAAGGTGATGGCTCCCTGGCCGGCGTCCATCACCGCGGGGCGCCCGAGGGTGGACTGCTTGTCGAACTTGGGCGAGTAGCCCTTGGCGATCAGCTGCTTGTACCAGTTGATGGTGTCGGCGAGCTTCGGGTCGTCGTACTTGTAGTGGGTGCCCCACGGATTCTTGTCCAGGAAGGTGAAGCCGGCGCTCTCGGCGAGGTCGCCCCAGCCGTTCTGGCCCTGCGAGCCGTCGGCGAACTCGGGAAGGAAGCCGTAGACCTTGACGTGATTCTTGTCGAAGGCCGGGTCGAGTCCGTTGTGCCCGTTGGCGTCCACGGTCGCCTTGGCGATGACCTGCTGCAGGGTGCCGCCGTCGGTCGGGTTCCAGGTCAGGTCGGTCAGGTCGGCGGCGGTGACGCCCTGCGCGGACAGCAGCGTGGTGTTGTAGACCAGCGCCATGGTGTCCCAGTCCTTCGGCAGGCCGTAGCGCTTGCCGTCCTTGACGAACAGGTCGGCCAGCCCCGCCTGGAACTGGGACAGGTCGACCTTGTCCCGCTGCACGTACGGTTGGATGTCGAGGATCTGGTTGCTGGTCACGAACTGCGGATAGTACGAGACGTGGTCGGTCCACACGTCCGGTGCGTCGCCGGAGGCGATCTGGGTGGTCAGGTTCTGCCAGTACTGCGCCCACGCGGTCTGCGTGATCTTTACCGTGATGTTCGGGTTGGCGGTGTGGAACGCGTCCGCGCACTCCTGATAGGACGCGGTCTGGTTGTCGTCCCACAGCCAGTAGTTCAGCGTCACCTTGCCACCGGCGTCGCCGGAGTCGTTGCCGCACGCGGTCATGCTGCCGGCCAGCGCGACCGCGAGCAGTGCCCCGGCGGCCAGCCTCCCATGGTGTCTCATCACAGGTCCCTTTCGTGGCGAAGGTAGTGAGCCGAGCGGTTACTTGATTCCGGTGAAGTTGAGCGACTGGACCAGCCGCTTGCCCAGGAAGATCAGCAGGATCAGGACCGGCAGGACGGACAGCGTGGAACCCGCCATCAGGCCGGTCCAGTCGGGCTGGGTGTTCGGCGACTGTTGCAGGAAGATGCCCAGCGCGACGGTCAGCACCCGGGTGTTCTCGGCCCGGCCGACCAGCAGCGGCCAGAGGAAATCCTTCCACGCCCAGACCGTGGTGGTCAGCCCAATGGTGATCAGTGGGCCCCGGCTCATCGGGATGACGATGCGCCAGAACTGGCTCCACCGGTTGGCACCGTCCAGGATGGCCGCCTCCTCCACGTCGCGCGGAATCGACAGGAAGAACTGGCGCAGGAAGAACACCGCGAACGGTGTCATCAGCACGCTCGGCGCGACCAGCCCGGCGAACGTGTTGAGCAGGCTGAGATCCTTGACGAGCGCGAAGTTGGGCAGCAGCGTGAAGATCGGCGGCACCATGAGCGCGGCGACAAACACCCCGAACAGGGCGTCACGCCCGGGAAACCGCAGCCGGGCGAAGGCGTACCCGGCCATCGCGCAGAAGAACGTCTGCGCGATCGCGATCACTCCACTGTAGATAATCGAATTCAGGGTGTACCAGAGAAAGTTGATGTGCGCGCCTGACCCACCCGCCGCGCGGTCGCGCTGTGCGCTGGTCAGGCCGAGTACCCGGGCGAAGTTGATGAGCGTCGGGTGGTGCGGCCACAGTGATCCGGCGTCGGAGAACAGGTCGGCCGACGGGGTCAGCGAGGTGCGGACCATCCAGTAGAACGGGAATGCCGTCACCACCACCGCCACGACGAGCAGCACCCACGCCACGCCCCGACCGGCTTTCGCACCCGGTGTCTTGAGCATGCGCCCCTCCCTCTCAGGCCAGGTCCGAGCGCGACGCCCGCAGCAGGCGCAGCTGCACGAAGGTGAGCAGGCCCAGGACGACGACGAGCACCATGGCGATCGCGCTGGCGTAGCCCATGTGGAAGTAGCTGAACGCCTGCTGGTAGATGTAGTAGTAGATGACCCTCGTCGCCGGGATCGGCGAGTGCGGATAGATCACGGCCACCGTGTCGAAGATCTGGAACGACCCGATCAGCGAGACCACCAGCACCAGCGCCAGGATCGGCCGCAGCAGCGGCAGCGTGATGCGCCGGAACATCCGCACCTCACCGGCGCCGTCGACCGCCGCGCTCTCGTAGAGATGCTGCGGGATCTGCAGCATGCCGGCGTAGAACAGCAGCGCGGTGTAGCCGGTGTAGGCCCAGGTGTTGACCAGTGCCACCGATGGCATCGCCCAGGTCGGTGAGTAGAAGGACAGCCCGCCGAGGCCCAGCGAATGCAGCAGGTGGTTGACGAAACCGAGGTTGGCGTCCAGCAGCCAGGCCCACAGCAGGCCCACCGTCACGTTCGGCACGAGCCACGGCACCAGCAGAGTCGCGCGCAGCACCACCGAGCGGGTCAGCCGGTGCATCAGCGCGGCCAGCCCGAGCGCGATGACGGTCTGCGACACGATGTTGACGACCACGTAGTAGGCGGTCACCTTCAGCGAGTTCCAGAACTGCGGGTCGTGCGCCAGCTGCCGGTAGTTGCTGGCGCCGGTGTAGTCCGGCGCGCCGAGCAGGCTGTAGTCGGTCAGCGAGAACCACACGCCTCGCACCGTCGGGTACACGTAGAAAATCGCGAAGCCGATCAGGGCCGGCGCGATGAACAGCGGAGCCCACCGCCGGTCGTCCCGCATGCCCGCCCGCGCCTTCGCCGGTGGGTCGCCGCGACCCGTTTTCGCGGCGGAGCCCGGCGTTCGACCTATCACCGCGGTCACCGCGACCTCCCTTCAACCGATCGGAGTTCGTCTCTGAAGTGGCCCTTGCCACAACCGCCCAGCACGCTAATAATGATGTAGCTCTTCGGAATTTTGTCAACAGCTCTTCTTATTCAGAGAGGACCCACTCCCCTCCAGGCATCGCCTACGACGACGCGCGTCCGCGCCCGATCCCAGGCCCGGACCCGGAATCGCGCGTGCCCGCGCCGGCGGCATACGCGTTGGCCGCATGCGCGTTGCCCGCGTGCGCGTTGCCGCATGCGCATTGGCCGTGTGCACATTGGCCGCGTGCACATTGGCCGCGTGCACGTTGGCGACGACCGCCGAATCCCCGCCGACCTCCCCTGGAGTCTGATGACATGCGTGCGTTTCCACGACGACACGGCCCCGCGGTCGCCCTCGCCGCGCTGTGCGCCACCGCCCTGGCCGGCGTGCTGGCCCCGGCTCCCGCCAGTGCCGGTGCGGGCCACGCCCCCGACCATGGCTGGCACCGCCTGACCGCGGCCGCCGCGCCGGCCACCAACCCCCTCAAGGGATTCATCCCCTACGCGGGCAGCTACACCACGTTCCCCTACTCGATGGAGTGGTTCTATCTGCCGCTGTCCGCGGTGATGGTCGGGCCGGATCGGTTCGACTGGTCGGCGCTGGAGCATCAGCTCGACGCTATCGCCGGCCGCGGTCACCAGGCGGCGTTCCGCTTCTACCTCGACTATCCCGGCCAGCCCACCGGCATCCCCCAGTACCTGCTGGACGCCGGCCTGGTCACGCACCCCTACCTCGACTACGCCAACACCACGAGCGTCTCCCCCGACTACGACGATCCCCGGCTGGACACCGCGCTGGACCAGTTCATCGCGGCGCTCGGCGCGCGTTACGACGGCGATGCCCGCATCGGCTTCATCCAGCTCGGCCTGCTCGGCTTCTGGGGCGAGTGGCACACCTACCCGCACGACGGCACCACGCTGCCGGAGAACTGGTTCGCCTCACCCGCCGAGCAATCGCGGGTCGAGCGCGACTACGACGCCGCGTTCGACAGGACCAGGCTCCAGGTGCGCTACCCCGGCGCGGACAACGCCGGGTTGAACATCGGCTACCACGACGACTCGTTCGCGGTGGAGACGCTACCCGGCCCCGGCTGGCACTTCATGGACAAGATGATCCAGGCCGGCGCGACCGACAAGTGGCTGCGCCAACCCAACGGCGGCGAGCTGCGCCCCGAGATCCAGGGCTGCGTCTTCGACGCGACCCCGGACTGCCCGGTCATCGAGGACGGTGCGGACAACGACTTCCCGGGCAGCGTCGCCGCCACGCACGTGTCCTGGCTGCTGAACCAGTACGCGTTCGCCCCCGGGTACGGCGGCGCGAACCTCGGCCGGGCGCTGTCCGGATCGGCGTCGCTCGGGTACACGCTGCGGGTCACCGAGGTCAGCGTCGCCGGCGCGGGGCACGGCCGGTCGGTGCGCCTGGGCGTGCGGATGAGCGACACCGGCGTCGCGCCGTTCTCCTACGACTGGCCGGTGCAGGTCGCCGCGGTCGACCGGCACGGGCACGTGGCCCGGACGTGGACGACACCGTGGCGGCTGACCGGCGTGGTGCCGGGAGCCCCCCGGACCTTCGACGCCGCGCTGAACACCGCCGGGCTGCGCCCCGGCTCGTACACGCTGGTGCTGCGGGTGGCCAACCCGCTGGCGCACGGCGTGCCCCTGCGGTTCGCCAACGCCGCGCAGGACGCCACCCTGCCGGGCTGGCTGACCATCGGCCGCGCGCCGATCGCCTGACGCCCGACCGTTCGCACCAACCACCGTCCACCGCGCGCCGCCGGGCGCGTCACCGTCGCACGCCCGGCAGCGCCGGCAATCCGTCCGACTCATCGGGAGGTTGGTTCATGCACCTGCACTCACCGCGACGATGGCGCGCGGCGCTGGCCGTCCTCGGCGCCGCCGTCCTCGGCACCGCGCTGGCCACGGCGCCCGCCGGGCCGGCCGCCGCGACCGTGAAGCCCGCCGCGACCGTGAAGCCCGCCGCCTCGGCGGCGTTCTCGGCCGTGCCGCACGGCGTGCCGCCCCGGCCCGCACCACCGTCCACACCGGACCCTTCACTGACCGCCCACGCGCTGGCCGCCGCGCCAGGGCCGCTGGACAATCCGCTGAAGGGATTCGCCCGCTACTACTTCCCCGGCGACAGCGAGAACTCCGGCTACCCGCACTCACTGCAGTGGAGCTACTTCGGGCTGTCGGAGGTGATGACCGACCCCAACAACTGCGGCAGCTTCAACTGGAGCGTGCTGGACAACGCGCTCAACGAGATCGCGTCGTACGGCAACCAGGCCGCCATCCGGTTCTACCTCGAGTACCCGGGCGGCACCGGCACCCACCCCGGCAACGCGATCCCGCACTGCTTCGACGGCCACGTCACCTACCGCACCAACACCTACTGGGGCACCACCAGCCCCGACTACGACAGCCCGTACCTGCTTTCCGCGCTGGGCGGCTTCATCGCCGCGTTCGGCGCCCGCTACGACGGCGATCCGCGGATCGGCTTCATCAACCTGGGGCTGGTCGGCCTGTGGGGTGAATGGCACACCTGGCCCTTCGACACCGACACCTCCAGCGACAGCTACCCGAACTTCATGCCCACCGACGCCCACGCGGCGCAGATCATCCAGGACTACGACGCGGCATTCAGCAGAACCAAGCTGGAGGTGCGCTACCCGACCTCCGGCGGCGGGGCCGCCAACAACCTCGACGTCGGCTACCACGACGACTCGTTCTGCTACCGCGAGGGCAGCCCGCTGGCCGGGGTCACCCTGCCGGAGTCACTGGGCGGCGCGGACTACGCCCAACTGCAGCTCGACCTGAACGAGGGCACCGAGAACAAGTGGATCACCGACTCGATGGGCGGCGAGGTGCGCCCGGAGATCCAGTCGTCGGCGTTCTCGTTCTGGCCGGGCGGTTCGGGACAGGCGGACAACATGAGGGCCTGCGTCGAGCTGGAGCACACCACCTGGAAAATCAACCAGACCAGCCAGAGTTACTCCGCCACCGACCCGAACGTCGGGGCCGCGGTGCGACTGATGGGCTATGACCTCAGCGTTACCAACGCGTACTACCGGAACGCGGCCAGCGGCAGCACCACCGTTGGCGTGCAGATCGCCAACGACGGCGTGGCGCCGTTCTACTACCCCTGGACGGTCACCCTCGGGCTCAAGGACGGTGCCGGCAACGTCGTGGCGACCTGGGACACCTCCTGGGACCTGCGCACGGTGATGCCCCTGAAGATCCGGGCCTTTCCGGACTGGGGCGTCGGCTCCGACCCCACCTACCTCGACTACGGGTACCCGCAGTACTTCCAGGCGCCGATCGACCTGTCCTCCGTGGCGGGCGGGGACTACCAGCTCGTGATGCGGGTGAAGAACCCGCTGGAGGCACTGTCCGCCAACGCCAAGAAGCTCCGGTTCGCCAACGCCACCCAGAACGCCGACGGCTGGCTGGGCCTCGGGCCGATGACGGTCGGCTCCGGCGGCGGTACCGGCGGCGATCACACGGCCCCCAGCACCCCGGGCATCCTCGCCTCGACGGGCCACACCGCCAACTCCGTGGCGCTGTCGTGGGCGGCGTCGAGCGACAACGTCGGCGTCACCGGGTACCGGATCCTGCGCAACGGTGCCCAGGTCGGCACCTCGACCGGCACCGGGTACACCGACACCGGCCTGGCGGCCTCGACGGCGTACACCTACACCGTGCAGGCCTATGACGCCGCCGGCAACGTGTCCACGGCGTCGTCCCCGCTGACCGTGTCCACCTCGGCGGCACCGGCGTCGGGCAGCTACGAGGCGGAGGCCACCGGCAACACCCTGACCGGCGGCGCGGCCGTCGCCGCCTGTACCGGCTGCTCCGGCGGCGCCAAGGTCGGCTACCTCGGCAACGGCGCCACCCTCACCATCAGAGGCATCGACGGCGGCACGGGCGGCAGCAGGACCCTCACCATCGCCTACGCCAGCGCCGAAAACCGCACCGCCACCATCAGCGTCAACGGCGCACCGGCCACCACCGTGTCCTTTTCCTCGACCGGGGACTGGAACACCACGGGCACCGCCACGACCACCGTCACCCTGAACGCCGGCACCGACAACACCCTCACCATCGCCAACCCGTCCGGCTGGGCACCCGACATCGACCGGGTAGTCGTCGGCGGCACGACGACCACGCCACCGCCGGCGTCGGGCAGCTACGAGGCGGAGGCCACCGGCAACACCCTCACCGGCGGCGCGGCCATCGCCGCCTGTACCGGCTGCTCCGGCGGCGCCAAGGTCGGCTACCTCGGCAACGGCGCCACCCTCACCATCCACAACCTCGACGGCGGCACGGGCGGCAGCAGGACCCTCACCATCGCCTACGCCAGCGCCGAAACCCGCACCGCCACCATCAGCGTCAACGGCGCACCGGCCAGCACCGTGTCGTTCCCGTCCACCGGCGACTGGAACACCACCCGATCCGTACCCGTCACCGTCACCCTGGCCGCCGGCACCGGCAACACCCTCACCATCGCCAACCCCACCGGCTGGGCACCGGACCTCGACCGGATCGCCGTCGGCTGACCCGCGCGGGGCCGGGCGCGCGGGCCCGGCCCCGCGGACATCCCTCAACGAGAGGAGACCGGCATGCTCCACCGTCCCCGCGGCAAGCCGGCCAACCGATGGCGGTCGCGGTCGCTGGCCGCCGCCATCGCCGGGCTGCTCGCTGCCGCGCTAGTGGCCACCGGCGGGCCGGCCCACGCCGACCCCACCCGTACCGTGAGCTTCTCCGGCGACTTCACCACCGCCTTTCCGAACCCCGACCGGGGGTTCCACAACCGGTACGAGATCATCAACGACCCGGCCGTCAACGACTACGCGACCAACAACAGCCGCGCCGGGTTCTCCCCGGACATGCTCGACCGCACGTTCGCCCGCGCCAGGGCCGACGGCGACACGCTCATTCACAGCTACGTGCACCTGGACAAGTACCAGACCCAGCCGCTGCCGCAGGAGTTGCTGGACAACCTGGCCAGCGGGCTGGCCGCGGTGCGCGCGTCGGGCATGAAGATCGTGCTGCGGTTCGCCTACACCTGGGACAGCTACCCGAACGTGAGCGAGGCCCAGGTCGAGGCGCACATCGCGGCGCTGGCTCCGGTGCTGAACGCCAACGCCGACGTCATCGACCATTTCGAGGCGGGATTCCTCGGCATGTGGGGCGAGTGGCACGACAGCGCCTACACCGACGCGTTCAACCAGACCCAGGCCGAGGCCCGGTACCGCGTCATCGCCACCGAACTCGACGATTTCCCGGCCGGCGTACCGATCGCCATCCGGTACCCCATCTTCACCTACGAAATCCTGCAGCGCACCACGCCGCCGCCCGGCTGCACCCTGCCCAACAACTGCCTGCTGACCCAGGCGCAAAAGGACCGGCTCGGCTTCCACGACGACTGTTTCCTGTCCGACAGCGCCGACATGGGCACCTACGACCAGAACTCCTGGCTCGGCTGGTTCGACATCGACACGAAAAAGCAGTGGGTCTACGACATGGCCACCTCGACCGGCGGCAACCAGCTGGTCGGCGGGGAGACCTGCGACTCGGCCGGCGACGACGACGCGGCCGGCGTCAACGCCCAGTACGAGCTGTCCCACCAGCACTGGACGGAGATCAACGAGGACTACGCGCCGGTCAACATCAACCTCTGGAAGGCGGCGAACCTGCCCGCCAGCGGCAACGATCCGGCCGAGACCCTGTTCACCCGGGCCAAGCGCAAGCTCGGCTACCGGCTGCGCCTGGTCGACGCGACCTTCTCCGGCACCGCCACGCCCGGATCGGCCTTCAGCTTCTCCGCGCACCTGGCGAACGACGGCTATGCCTCCCCCATCCAGCAACGCCCCGTCTACCTGGTCTTCGACGACGGCACCCACCGCTACGACGTGTCACTGTCGCAAGTGGACATCCGCACCTGGCGGTCCGGCCCGGTCACCCTGCCGGCGCAGACCGTCACCCTGCCGGCGGGCATGGCGCCCGGCAGCTACACCCTCGCGCTGTGGCTGCCCGACCAGTCCGCCAGCCTGCACGGTAACCCCGCCTACGACATCCGGCTGGCGAACACTGGCACCTGGAACGCCACCACCGGGTACAACGTGCTGGCGACCGGGGTCACCGTGGGCCCCTGCCCCGGCGACTGCACGCCGCCGAGCGCACCCGTTCTGGTGAGCCCCGGCCACACCACCACCTCGGCGACCCTGTCCTGGACCGGGGCGACCGACAACGTCGGCGTCGTCGGGTACGCCGTGTACCGGGGCGGCACCCTGGTCGCCTCGCCGACCGGGACCACGTTCACCGACACCGGCCTGCCCCCCGGCGCCTACCGCTACACGGTGGTGGCCCGGGACGCGGCCGGCAACGCGTCGGCGCCGAGCAACGCGGTCACCGTCGGGGTCGGCTGCGTCGACTGCGCACCGCCATCGACCCCGGGCGGCCTGATCTCCCCCGGGCAGACCGGCTCCACCGTCGCGCTGTCGTGGTCGCCGTCCACCGACAACGTGGGCGTCACCGGCTATCGCGTGTACCGGGGCGGCACGCTGGTCGGCTCACCGACCGGCACCACGTTCACCGACACCGGCCTGACCGCGGCCACCTCGTACACCTACACGGTGGCCGCCGTCGACGCGGCCGGCAACGCCTCACCGCCCTCCGCGCCGCTGACCGTCTCGACCGCCGCACCGCCCCCGGTCGGCCTGGTGCTCGACGACTTCGACGGCACACCCGCCTACCCGTCCGCCGCGCAAAACGACCTCGGCAAGTGGACCGGCGGCAACTGCTTCACCAACGGCGGCGGCGCGGGCTCGGAGTCCGGTGGCGCGCTCGCCTTGCAGTACAACGCCTGCGGCTGGTTCGGTAGCGACGTGAACACCGACCTGTCCGGCTACACCTACCTGGTCATCCGGATCAAGGGTGCGGCCGGCGGGGAGCAGGCCCACTTCAATGTGAACCTGGGCGGCGTGACCAAGGTGTTCGCGGACTTCACCCTGGACGGGGGCGGACATCCGGCCATCGGCACGGCGTACCAGGACATCGAGGTCCCGATGGCGGCCAACGGCATCAACCGCGCGTCGCCCGGTCAGCTCGCCATGGGATTCTGGTACGGCGGCAGCGGCACCATCACCATCGACAGCATCAGTTTCCAATGACCGCCTCGCCGTGCCGGCGCCACCCAGGTGCCGGCACGGCGGTATCACCCAGGTGCCGGCACGGCGGTATCACCGGAAAGGGGCACCCACACGTGAACGACGCCTCTCGACCGGCCGATCTTCGGCTGGCCGTGATCGGGCTGGGCGCCCGTGGCCACCTCGCCGAGTTGGCCCACCGGCCCGGCCGCGGTGCCCGCGTGGTCGCCTGCGCCGATCCCCGGCCGGCCGCCCTCGCCGACGCCCGGCGGCGATTCGGCCCGGACGTCGCGGTCCACGACGACTACCGGGCGCTGGACCCGGCCGGGATCGACGCGGCGATGGTGCTCACCCCGGACCACCTGCACGAGCCGGTCGCCACGCACCTGCTGGCCGCCGGGGTCGCGACGTTCGTCGAGAAGCCGCTGGCCATCACCACCGCCGGCGCCGACCGGGTGCTCGCCGCCGCCCGTGCCGCGGGCGCGCGACTGTACGTCGGGCACAACCTGCGCCACGCGCCGTTCGTGACCGCGATGCGGGACCTGGTCGCCGAGGGCGCCATCGGCGAGGTCACGACCATCTGGTGCCGGCACTTCGTCGGGCATGGTGGCGACTACTACTTCAAGGACTGGCATGCCGACCGGCGGTACACCAACGGCCTGCTGCTCCAGAAGGGCGCGCACGACCTGGACGTCATCCACTGGCTCGCGGGCGCGCCGACGGCGGTGGCCAGCGCGTTCGGCAACCTGCGGGTGTACGGCGACCTGCCGCGCCGCGAGTTGGACACCGACCGGCTGATGCCGGACTGGTTCGACCCGACCACCTGGCCGCCCCAGGCCCAACGGGACCTGCACCCGACCGTGGACGTGGAGGACCTCAGCGTGGTCAACCTGCGGCTGGCCAACGGGGTGCTGGCCACCTACCAGCAGTGCCACTACACGCCGGACTATTGGCGCAACTACACGGTCATCGGCACCCGGGGCCGGCTGGAGAACTTCGGCGACCTCACCGGCGCCACCATCCGGGTATGGAACGCCCGCCGATCCGGGTACCGGGCCGACGCGGACCTCGAGCTACCGGTACCGGCGGCCGGGGCTGGCCGCGGCGGTAGCGGGGACCACGGCGGCGCCGACCGGGCGGTGGTGGACGAGTTCCTCGAACACGCCCGCACCGGCCGCGGCACCGTCACCTCACCGATCTCGGCGCGGGACGCGGTCGCGGCGGCCTGCGCCGCCACCGACTCGCTGCGCGCGGGCGGCGTGCCGGTGTCGACGGCCGCCCCCGCGCCCGAGGATGTCGCCTATTTCGGCCAGGGATGAGCCGCCCGTCGCCGCCACCGGCGCGTGGGTGGCGGCAACGGGCGGGCGCATCCGTCACACGTGGGTGTGGCGGGCCTGGTCGGTGAATACGTGGCCGTCCTCCGACAGCACGTAGTGCTGATCCTCGAGCAGCCGCACATCGTCGGCGACCTGCTGCTGGTAGTCGCGGTCGTTGTAGTAGAGCTGGCCGAGCTGGGCGGAGGTGAAGTCCTGGTGCGTACCGTAGAGCACGCAGAAGCTGCTCAACGGGTTGTCCAGGTTGGCGGGTGCGTTGATGCCGTCGTTGCGCCCGACCGGCACGGCAACGTCCGGCAGCCGGATGCCGCCCTGCGCGATGCCGTCGACGTCGCGCGCCAGGTTCGCCGGCGGCCCGGGATCGATGATGGCCAGCGGCGGTGCGGTCCGCGGCGCGACGCCCTGCCGTACCCACTGGTCGAGCGCGGCGTACGCGGCGTGGAACACCGTCCACGACGTCACCTGGCTCGGCCCGGGGTTGACGCAGTCAAACGGTGCGGCGTCGCCGAATTCGCGGGTCTGGATGCCGCCGAGGGTCGCCCGGAAATCCGCTGGGTCGGTGGTGACCGCGTAGGCCGGTACGTGCGAGGCTCCCGCGATCTCCCAGGTGCGCAGCGTCGAGGAGTCCGGCACGGTCTGGCTGGCCACGCCCTCGCCGCGGTAGATGTCGTTCTCCGTGAAGACCCGGATGGCCTTGGCGTTGACCCCGCTGCGCGGCGGCAGTGAGCTGTCCGACAGCGCGAACAGGAATCCGTCATAGACGTTGTACAGCGACTGGATGGTGTTGTAGTAGACGCCCAGGAAATGGCCGGACTGCGAGGCACCGCCGGCGTACACCTTCTTCAGGCGCAGGTCGGAGAGCGGGTCGTGGTGGTTCGTGCCCTTCGCGAGCTCGGCGATCTGGGTGTAGATGTCGAACGACTGCGAGTCGTCCAGCACGGTGCCGCCGTCGGTCACGTCCAGTGAGCCGTACCGCTGGGGGCTCCACTCCTTCAGCCCCTGCCCCGAGGTCGGGCCCGACGGCGCCCCGTTGACCCCGACCGCCTGCACGGAGGCGCCGATCCAGGTCCAGCCGTGCTTGACGAAGTAGTCGCCGCTGGTGCCCCACTCGGTGTCGATGTCGTGGCCCGCGGTGACGTTCTGCCAATCCACCACGGCGATGCCGGCGGACTTACGCGGGTCCACCGGCCGGCGCACGACGATCCGGGTCGTGTACGGCGTCGTGCCGATCGAGGTGGCGTTGCGCCGCTGCTGGTCGACCGTTGGGTTCGACGGGTACCGGGTCGCCGTGCCGGTGATGAAGAACTCCTGCTCCTCATAGCCGGCCTGCTTGAGGTTGTAGGGCGTGGCGTAGAAGACGTAGTTGTGGCTCGGGTCGCCGGGCTTTGCCTTCGACGGGATCGGGCCGGTGATGGACGAGGGTCCGGCACCGGGATCCGTTGTTCGCGGCGGCCCATCGGGTGTGGGCGAGGACGGCCCGGACGGCGAGCGGTGCGCCGGATCGGCGGACGCGGATCGGGCGGTGGGGACGGCGAGCGCCGCGACGAGGGCGACGACGGCTGGGACCAGCAGCGCAGCGCGGCGGCTGGTGGCTCGGATGAACACTGACTGTTCCTCCTTCGACTGCGAGCGGCCGCGGTGCTGGCCGCCGGGGAACGTTCCCTGGGTTGCGAAAGAGAGGCGGAGGACGACGGCGGCTGACTTAACGCACGCGTAAAGTCGACCTCTATGAATGGTTCAACTCCGTTCGCGGGCTGTCAAGCACAACTTCACCGCCGCCCGGCCCGAGGCGGCGCACCGGCGGCGGCGATGGCGACCACGGCGGCGGCGCACCGGTGTCGCGGGCCTGTACTGGAACGACCCTCCGGTCCCATAGGATCTGACCGTGGATCCGCCAGCTGAGCCCCGGGCACCGGCGGCCGCCGGACGCTACCGGCACGACGATGGCAAGATCCTTGACGCCGCCTGCTTCGTGTTCGCGCTCGAGGGTTTCAGCCGCGCCAACATGGACGCCATCGCGGCCCGCGCGGGGACTACCAAACCGACGCTCTACGCGCGATTCGGCCCGAAGGACAAGCTGTTCGCGGCGACCGTGCGGCGCGAGCACGAGCTGTTGAACGCCCGGGTGGTCGCCGCGTACTCCAGCGGCGCCGACGAGCCGTTCCACCACCGCCTGCACCGCTGGACGGCGGCCTACTTCGACTTCGTGAAGGAGCGCCCGGACGGCTTCAAGCTCACCTTCGAGGGTGAACGGCACGCCGCCGCGGCCGCGGTCATCGAACGGGCCACGAACGAGCGCGTCGACCACATCGCCGAGCTGGTGTCGGACGTGTCGGGTCGACCGGCCGGGCCGGGCCCCCGCGTGGTGGCCGCGATGATCGTCGGCATGCTGCGCTGGTGCGTCCGGGAAGCCGTGCAGCACCCGGGAGTCGACCTCGATGACGCGGCGGCGCTGTGCGAGTCCATGGTGTACAACGCGATGCGCGGGCTCGACCTCGAACTCATGGACGCCCTCGGTCCGGGTCCCGGGAACCCGCGCGGGGCTGGCCGCATGCCGAACGGCCGGACTCGACAGGCAACCTCTCCACCGCCTCGCCGGGAAGGCCGACGACCATGACCAGCTATGACGTCAAACGAGCACTCAAGCAGTGCTACGCGCCCAGAAACACCGACTGGGCGCTGGTCGACGCGCCGACGCAGCGGTTCATCGCCATCGACGGATGCGGCGACCCCAACACCAGCCCCGCCTACGTCCGTGCCGTCCAGGCGCTCTACACCGTCGCCTACACGATCAAGTTCAGCAGCAGAAGCATCCTCGGCCGGGACCTCGTCGTCGGGCCGCTGGAAGGGCTGTGGTGGTCCGACCACCCGGAAGTGTTCACCACCCGCGCCAAGGACGCCTGGCAGTGGCGCATGCTGATCAGTCAGCCCGACTGGATTGCCGACGACCTCGTCGAGGAGGCCAAACGCGCCGCGCTGGCGAAGAAGAAGCTCCCCACGATCTCCGAGATCCATTACGAGGTCCTGAGGGAAGGCACCAGCGCCCAGCTCCTGCACGTCGGACCCTACGACGACGAAGGGCCCGCGCTCGCCAGGCTCCATCACGAATATCTCGCCGCCAACGAGCTGCGAATGTCGGGGCACCACCACGAGGTCTACCTCAGCGACCCGCGCCGAACCGAGCCCGCGAAACTCAGGACCATCCTTCGACAACCCGTCGAGAGGGCGAGCTGACCCAACGTCCGCCGGCAGGGCACTCCCGTATCGCCGTTCGACCGGTGCCGGCACTCCGGCCACGACGGTCGGGCTTGGTACGGTGTTGCCATGGATCCGATCAGCGAGGCCGAGATCCGTGGCTCGTTCCTCAATTGCAGCAAGGGCGACGCGGCCCGCATCAAGCTGCCCACGGACTTTCTCGAGACGCCGTGGGAGCTGCTCGACTTCTTCGGCTGGACCGATCCGTCCGCGCCGCAGCGGGCGGCGATCGTCCTGCCGTCCGAGGATGGGGTGCAGGCGATCATGCTGCGCAAGGCCGACCGGGCCTTCGGCGGCAGGGTGCGGTCCGGCCTGTGCCAGGCGTGCCTGACCAGCCATCCGGGCGGCGGGGTCGCCCTGTTCACCGCGTCCTGTCCGGGGCCGTCCGGCCGCGTCGGCAACTCGGTCGGCGAGTACCTCTGCGCGGACCTCGCCTGCTCGCTGTATCTGCGCGGCACGATGCGCCCGAGGCCGGGTGCGGTGCGCGTCGAGGAGACGCTGGCGCTGGATGAGAAGGTCGAGCGGGCGATGCGGAAGCTGCGGGCCTTCGCCCGCCGGGTGGCCGACACCCCCGCCACCGTCCGCTGACCGCCACCGTCCGCTGACCGCCACCGTTCGCGGACCGCTGCGGCGGGCTTGAGCCCGGCCACACACCGAGCCCAGACGGGGCGACCTCGGATCGCGGGGCAGCATCGGATCGCGGGCATCGTCGGATCGCGGGCGTCGCTGGGGTTCAGGGGACCATTTTGGCGCCCGCGTGCTCCGCCCACTCAACGAGCATCAGCGTGGCGTCGTCCTGCGGCTGCCCGTGGCGGCGATCGAAGATGCCGTGCGCGAGCCGGCGCACCACCTCGGGAGCGAGCAACCCCTCGGCCGAGTGCCGCTCCGCCTCGGCGATCAGCCGGTCCAGGCCGAACTGCCGGCCGTCCGGGCTGCGCGCCTCGATGACGCCGTCCGTGTACAGCAGCAGCCGGTCGCCCTGCCGCAGCTGGTACTCGGACACGACCGGCCGGTCGTCCGGGACGCCCAACGGCATCCGGCGCCGCTCCTCCAGTTGGGCGACCGCCCGGCCGGCCCGGATGAGCACCGGGGCCGGATGGCCGGCGTTCACGTACTGGAGCAGGCCGGTGCGCAGGTCCAGATCGGCCAGCACGGCCGTCGTGTACCGCACGTCGCCGAACTGACCGGTCAGCGCCTCGTCCGCGGCCCTGGCCGCGCTGACCAGGTCGGCGCCGTTGCTGCGGGCCGACCGCACGGCCGCCAGCGTCAGCACCGTGGTCAGGCTGGCGGTCAGCCCGTGCCCCACCGCGTCGAAGAGGGCCAGGCGGGCGTGGTCGTTGTCGACGGCGTAGTCGAACGCGTCACCGCCGATCTCGTAGGTGGGCTCCACTATCGCCGCGATCGTGACGTCCTCGGTCGCGAACGTGAGCGGCGGCAGGTTGCGCCACAACAGCTCGCCCTCCACCGACATCGGACGTGAGCGACGCCACGCCCTCAGCGTGTCCCCGTACGCGGACTTCGCCATGATCATGTGTCCGATGAGGCCGGCCAGCGCGGACAGGCCGCGATGCAGGTCGGGATCGTCGACCGACACGGGGCCCGGGAAGACCAGCTCCGCCACGCCGAGCCGCTCGGTCCCGTCGACGATCGGTACCCACAACTGGTCCTCCCGATCGGGCGCGGCGGTCGTGCGGACGTTGATGAAGGCCTCCCCCCAGAGGCCGGCGTCGACCGGCAGCGGTTCCGGCGTCGGCCTTCCCGGCTCGGGAAGGGCCCGCAGCGTACGCTGTTCCAGGTCGACCAGGAAGATCGTGGTCCGCATCTCGAGCGGCCGGACCGACAGGTTGACCGCGGCGGCCAGGTCACTGGGCTGCACCAGGTGCATCGCCCGGAGAAGCTCGGCGACGGACCGGTAGAGTTCATATGCTGAGATCGGCACCGGATCCCCTTTCGCGCACGGCTGCCATCGGCGTCTACCAGCGTCGCGAAGCCGGCCGCCCGGCGCAGGCCGTTACGGGTTGTGGAGCCGATCGTCCTATTCCGGCGGCGGTTCGCCGTCGTCGCGGACGGACGGGCGGTCGCCGGACGGATCCCCCGCGGACATGCCGAGCAGCTCACCGACCGCCGTGATGCGCAGCACCTCGGCGACCAGGCCGCGGGCTCCGGACACGGTCAGCGAACCGCCGCTGGCCACCGCCGCCCGGTGCGCCCGCAGCAACGCCCGAATGCCGCTGGAGTCCAGGAAATCGACCCCGCTGAGATCCACCTGCACCGCGATACCGCCGGAGCCGCCCCGCACCGCCTCGACCGTGGCGAGGAACGCCTCCGCCGTGGTCACCTCCAGGGCGCCGGAGATCTTGACCACATGCCGTCCGCTGGCGTCTTCGTAGACGAAGGCCCGCATCCGGTACCACCCCGACCCAGGCTCGGCGCGCTCGCTCCGAGCCTTGACAAAACGACAACTCCGCCCAACGGCGCCCACCCTACCGCTTCCCGATCGGTGGCACCTGTGGACACGGTCGGGGTGCGAGCGCGAGGCGAGGGCGCGCACACGCCACGTCGCCACCTGCCGCGATTGAGGCCGCCACCGGCCCGGATTGAGCACCGGGATTGAGCGCGTGCGCCATCGGGTACCCCGCCCGGATGACGGATGACAGCGTGACCGCGCCGGACGTGATAGACGACGGGCAGGCCGACGTGTTGGCCGAGGACGAGGTCGTGCACGTGCCGGACGGTGTCAGAGAACTGGCCGACAGCATCGGCCATGGCGACAGCTTCCTGCCGGAGGTGGCGGACTGGGACGGGCCACCGGACGAGGCACCGGAGTTCTGACGTCGATCGACGACCGCGACGGCACGGATAGAACCGGCGGCCGGCACGGGCCGCGCCCCCACCAACGGCGGATGCGCGGCCCGCGCCGGCGGATGCCGGTCTGGTCACATGGTCAGGGTTTCAGGAGCGTGACGGTGACGTGTCCGGTCGCCGCCCCGGTCGGGTCGAGGGTCAGCCGCCAGGTGCCCGAGGCGGTCAGCGTGAAGTCGGCGTACGTGGGACTCTGCGCGAGATAGATGTACCCGCTGTACACCCCCGCCGGGCTGTACAGGTGGAAATAGGCGACACCAGGGGTCGTACCGCTCGACCACGTCGAGGACGTGATGTCGAAGGTGACGTGCTGCCCGGTGGTACCGGTGAAGTAGTAACCGGCGTTCTGGCCCGGGTGACTGATCGTTGTGTTGACCGGTACGTTCGGCGACAGCCCACGGTCTGGCACATCGGTGTACAGGCCGAAGGTGATATGCCCCGTCGCCGGGCCGGTCGGGTCGAGGACCAGCCGCCACGTGCCCGAAGCGGTCAACGTGAAGTCGGCGTACGTGGCACTCTGCGCGAGATAGATGTATCCGCTGTACACCCCCGCCGGGTTGTACAGGTGGAAATAGGCGTTACCAGGGGTCGAACCGTTTGACCATGCCGAGGACGTCACCTCGAAGATGACGTGCTGCCCGGTGGTGCCGGTGAGGTAGTAGCCGGCGTTCTGGCCCCGGTGGCTGATCGTCGTGTTGACCGGCACGCTCGGGGACAGCCCCCGATCGGCCACGTCGGTGTAGAGACCGAAGGTGACGTGTCCCGTCGCCGAGCCGGTCGGGTCGAGGACCAGCCGCCACGTGCCCGAGGTGGGCAACGTGAAGTCGCCGTAGTTGGGGCCCTGGCCGAGATAGACATACCCGCTGTAGCCCCCGGCGGGGTTGTAGAGGTGGAAGTAGGCCGTGCTCGGTGCCGTCCCGTCCGCCCAGGCCGATGCCGTGACGTCGAAGGTGACATGCCGACCCGCGACACCGGTGAACTTGTATTCGATGTGCTGGTCGGGAGCGGTGATCTGAGCCGTGACCGGTGTTCCCGGCGTCAGGGTGCCGCCGTCTGTGGTGGATGCGTGCGCCGGCGTAGCGAGGCCGGCGCTGATTCCCATCGCGAGGACCGTCGCGGCGAGAAACCGCGGAAGGACAAGGGCAAGCCGCATGTGCATCTCCTGACCGTGAGTGGGGCGGTTGCATCCGGAACAACTGCCCTGGTCAGAGGCCAGACGCGCCCGACGGCGGAACGATTCCCGACAACCGACCTAGCCGGGCGGAGGATGGCCACCACGCACTCGTTGGTGGGCGGGGCCCTTCGACCAGGTCCGGGCTCGGCCGCGCCGGGGCGTCACCCGACCGCGACGTTGGCCATCATCGCCATGTCCTCGTGCTCCAGGTTGTGGCAGTGGAACACGTACATGCCCGGGTAATCGCTGAACCTGGTCAGTATGTAGCCGTCCTCGCGCGGAGACAGGTCGAAGGTGTCCTTCCAGCCCCCGTCGGTGGGGCGCACGCCAGCCGTACGCGCGATGATTTTGAACTGGACCAGATGCAGGTGCACCGGATGGTGGGCGCTGGTGCTGATCTTCCAGATCTCGGTGGCGTCGAGCTTCGGGTCCGCGTCGACGCGGCCGAGGTCGAACGGCGCACCGTTGATTTCCCACGGGTTGCCACCGCTGAACCGCATCGCACGAGTGACGCTCGCCAGGTCCGGCGTCAGCGCATCGTATTCGCTCGGGTCCGACAGGGTGCTCGGCACCCAGCTCTGATCGATCTCCCGGCGCCCCACCCGGAACTGCATCACCACCGCCGTCGAGCCGGATCCCGCCCGGTTGACCAGCGTGACCCGGTCACCCACCTGGTAATTCCGGAAGTCGACGACCACATCGAAGCGCTCGCCCTGGGCGATCGAGATCAGGTCGTGCCCCACCGGGCGGCCCAGCAGCCCCCCATCGCTGCCGACCTGGATGAAGTGCGGGCCGTCGGCCGGCGGTGGATCCAGGGCGAGTTCCAACCGCCGGGCGTTCGCCGCGTTGAGGATCCGGAACCGGTAGCGGGTGTTCGCCACGTCGAGGAACGGCCACGGTACGCCGTTGACGAGGATCGTGTCCCCCAGCACCCCGTTGTGGTACCGGCTCGACACCCCCACCTCATGCAGGAGGCTGGGATCCGTCGCGGGGTACTTCAGCTGACCGTCGCCGTCGAACGCCCGGTCCACGATCATGAGCAGCAGATCCTTGTCGCCGCCCGGCAACGGCAGCCCGGCCTCCTCGTCGTCGGACACCAGGTGGAAGCCCGCCAGGCCGTAATAGACCTGCGGCGCGGTGAAACCCATCCGGTGGTCGTGGTACCACAACGTGGCGGCACGCTGGTTGAGCGGGTACACATAGTCCCGGTAACCGTAGTTGACCCGGAAATCGCCGGGCGACATCGTCATGCCCGCGTACTGGCGGATGTCCGGAAGGGTGCCGCCGGTTCGCACGATCGCGTCGGTCGGGTACCCGTCGCTGTCCGCCGGCGTGTGACCGCCGTGCAGGTGCGCCGCGGTCGGCACCGGCAGCTCGTTGAAGTGACGCACCACCGTCCGCCGCCCGCTGCGGGACACGATGGTCGGGCCGGGGAAAATCCCGTCGTAGCCCCAGATCGTGGTGTTCACCCCGGGCAGTATCCGCGCCGAGCCGGCGCGCGCCGTCAGTTCGTAGTAGTCGGTGGTGTCGTCGGTGGACACCGGCCGCAGCACCGGCGGCTGCGGCAGCGGCACGGCGAAGTACGGCGGGAGGGGGCCGTCGCTCGACAGCAGGGTGCCGGTAACGGAACTGGTGTCGCAGTTGCCGGCCGACGTCGCGGTTCCCGACAGCAGCAGCCCGGCACCCACCGCGCTCGCGCGTCGCATCAGTTCACGCCGGCTGTACCCCATGGTGTTCCCGCTTTCCCGCCGAACCCCGCCTGTTACACCCGGCTTCCCCCACGCCGCCGCGCCAATCCCGATTTTTGGCTCCGCTTAACGAGTTTCTGGTCGCGGGCGCCGCGACGCGCCGGCTCCGCTTACTGGTTGGCCGGCTTCTCCACCGTCCACGTCGACCGCTCATCGCGGTGGATCGCGTACCGGCTGGCGAGGAACTCCCACAGCCGGTCGCACATCGCCTCGGCAGTGGCCGCGGGGAACGCCCCCTCCAGACGGAGCAGCCCGGTCGCCTGGAACTCGTCATGCTGCTCCGCGGTCAACATGTCGGCCCTTCCCACCTGGAGCCGGGCCACCGGGTCCGGTCTCGGGTGCTGCCACGTCGATGCCCACCGGGACAGGCGACGTTGTCACGGCCACGCTAGCGCCGCGGATGGCGGCTCGCCACTCCCGCCGGTTTCTGGCGCGGCAGGCCGGCGCCGCCTCGCGATCAGCCGGTGTAGTCCGTGCTGGCGGCCAACTCCTCCCAGACCTCCAACTCCGCGCGCTGCGCGTCGAGGGCCTTGGCGGCGGCGGCCACCGCGTCGGTGCCCAGCAGCAGCAGACCGGGCGGTTCGGGTGACCGCAGGGCGGTGATGATCGCCTCCGCGGCTTTGGTCGGGTCGCCCTGCTGGGTGCCGTTCGTCGTGTCGTGTTCCTTGCGCCGCCTGCCTGCGGTGTCGGCGTAGTCGGCGATCGCCTCGTCGGACTGGGCGAGCGAGCGGCCGGCGAAATCGGTGCGGAAGGCGCCGGGCTCGACCGCCATCACCGTGATGCCCAGCGGCCGTAACTCCTCGCGCAGCGAGCCGGACACGCCCTCCAGCGCGGCCTTCGTCGCCGCATAGTAGCCCGAACCGGGCGGAGTGATCCGGGCGGCGATGGATGAGACGTTGACGATGGCGCCGCGCCGGCGGGCGCGCATGCCCGGCAGGACGGCCTTGATCAGGGCGACGGGGCCGAAGAAGTTCGTCGCGAACAGCCGCGCCACGTCGGCCTCGTCGCCCTCCTCGACCGCGGCCCGGTAGCCGTACCCGGCGTTGTTGACCAGCACGTCGACCCGGCCGAACCGCTCCTCCCCCAGGCGCACCGCCGCGGCGACCTGATCGGCGTCGGTCACGTCCAGCGCGAGCGCCAGGGCGGTGTCGGGGTACCGCTGCGCCAGCGCCTGCACACCGGCGGCGGAGCGGGCGGTGACCACCGCGCACTCGCCACGCGCCAGAACCGCCGTGGCCAACGCGCGCCCGAGGCCAGTCGAACAGCCGGTGATCAACCAGGTGGCCATGCGCATCTCCTCCGTGACCGGGCCCGTACCTGACCATGAAACCTCGGTCCGCGGCCAGCGCGTAACGGGGATGGCCGTGATCCCCGACACCGAAGAAGATCGTTTGTCGATCGCGGTGGGCTCATGGCACGATCGGACCCGCAGTTGATACCTGATCCCATGGCTGGAACAGATCCCATGACACCCGTGTCCGTTCAGGAGTACGTCGTGGCCGACGCCGCCAGCGGCCCGTACGCGATCACCACCGGCCCGGACGACGCGCTGTGGTTCACCATGGTGCACAGCGGGCGGATCGGCCGGCTGCTCCCCGGCGGCGAGCCCACCAGCTACCAACTCGATCCGGCGTGCGGGCCGACCATCATCGTCACCGGTGCGGACCGAGCTCTGTGGTTCACCGAGTACCAGGCACACCGCATAGGGCGGATCACCACCGACGGCGCGGTGAGCGAGTTCCCGTTGCCGGCACCGGGCCGCGGACCGTTCGGGATCGCCCCGGGCCCCGACGGCACCCTGTGGTTCACCGAGACCACCGCCGACCGGATCGGCCGGATCACCACCGACGGCCAGGTCACCGAGTTCCCGCTTCCGACCACCGGAGCATTCCCGTCGGCCATCACCGCCGGCGCGGACGCCGGGATGTGGTTCACCCTGAACCAGGCCAACGCCATCGGGAGAATCGGCATGGATGGCGCGATCACCGTCCACCCGATCCCGACCGAGGCCGCCGCACCGGTGGGCATCGCCTCGGGCCCGGACGGCGCCCTCTGGTTCGTCGAGATCGCCGCCGGCCAGCTCGGACGGATCACTCCGGACGGCACGATCACGGAGTATCCGCTGCCGGACCGTTCGGGCCGCCCCCACGCCATCACCACCGGCGCGGACGGCAACCTGTGGTTCACCGAGTGGGGAGGCAACCGCGTCGGCTCGATCACCCCGTCAGGCGTTGTCGAGCAGCACGACCTGCCGACCCGGCGCTCGGAGCCGCACGGCATCACCCTCGGGCCCGACGGCGCGCTGTGGACGGCATTGGAGATCGGCGCCCTCGCCCGGATCGGCGTCGCCCGGACCCGCTGACCCGAGACAGCGCGACGCCGGGACCGGTCACCCGGGGTTCGCGGCGTCGAACGGCTGACCCTCGTCGAGCGGCTGACCCTCGTCGAACGGCTGACCCTCGTCGAACGGCTGACCCGGCGCGGCCTCGACCTCCACCCGGATGTCGTGGAACGTCGGGCCGCCGCCCAGGTCGGTGTCGCGCACCGCGGTTACCGCGTTGACCGTGGCCCGGCCCGGGCTGCGCCGTGCCCAGTAGGCCTTGTAGGTGAAGGCCAGGCCCGGGCGGGTCGCGTCGTCGATGGCGACCGCCGCGATGAACGAGCCACGGTCGTTGAACACCCGGGCCACGTCTCCGTCGGCCAGTCCACGGGCGGCCGCGTCGCGCGGATGCAGATGTACCCGCGGCGGACCCATCTTGCCGGTGTGCCACGGCAGCGACGCGAAGGTGGAGTTGAGAAAGAAGCGCCCGGCCGGTGCCACGAGCATGAGCGGGAAGCGCTCGGCCAGGCGCGGATCGCTCACCTCCACCGGCGGCGTGTAGCCGATGAGCGGGTCAACCCCCTGGCGTTCGAGCCGCTGGTCGAACAGCCGAGCCCGCCCGTCCGGCGTGGGGAAGCAGCCCTTGGCGAACGGCGCCGAGCCGACCTCGACCCCGGTGGTGCGCGCGTAGGTCCGCTCGGCCAACTCCTCGAAGCCGATCGGGGCGTCACGCAACAGCTGCCGGGCCAGTTCCTCATCCGCGTCGCGCATCCGGGGGTGGTCCAGCCCCATGGCCGCCGCGATGCGCCGGAAGATCTCGGTGTTCGGCAGCGCCTGCCCGGGCGGCTCGACGGCCGGCAGGTTCAGCGTCGTGTAATGGTGGCCGTAGGACGAGTGCAGGTCCAGGTGCTCGGGTTGCATGGTGGCCGGCAGCACCACGTCGGCGTAGTCGCAGGTGTCCGTCCAGCGCTGCTCCAGCACCGTGGTGAACAGGTCCGCCCGCAGCAGGCCCTGACGCACCCGGTTCTGGTCGGGCGCGGTGGCGGCCGGGTTGGCGTTGAACACGACCAGTGAGGTGATGGCGGGGTCCGCCTCACCCGTGAGCACCGCCGCGAGCCGGCTCATGTTGATTGACCGTGCCCGTGGCGCGGGCATGCCGCTGGGCCGCGCCACGGCGTCCTCGTCGATGCGGTGGTGTCCGCTGGTCATGCAGAGCACCCCACCGCCCGGGTACCGGAAATCGCCGGTGACCAGCGGCAGCGCGCAGATCGCCCGGATGGCCTGTCCGGCACCGTGATGGCGCTGCAGGCCGAGCCCGACCCGGACCGCGGTCGGGCGGGTCGTCGCGATGCGATCGCCCAGCCGGCGCAGCACGCCGGCGTCCAGCCCGCACTCCGCCGCCGCCCGCTCGACGGGCCACTCGGCCAGGCGGTCCTCGAGCCGAGGCCAGCCCGTGGTGTGTGCGGCCAGCCACTGCCGGTCGAGGGCGCCGGCGTCGAGCACGTGCCGGATGAGCCCCAGCGCGAGAGCGGCGTCGGTGCCGGGCAGTGGCGCGAGGTGTTCGTCGCAGCGGGCGGCCGTTTCGGTACGCAGTGGATCGATGGCGACCACGTAGGCGCCGCGCGCCTGGGCCTCACGCACGAAGGGCCACTGGTGCAGGCTCGTGGACAGCAGGTTGGCGCCCCACAGCAGGATGAGCCGGGCCTCGGTGATGGTCTCCGGCTCGAAGCCGACCGCGGCGCCGAACACCGATTGCAGCGCCGCCGTGGCGGCCGCGGTGCAGATCGTGGTCCGCAGGCGTGACGCACCCAGGTGCGCGAACAGCCGGGGCCCCATGGTCCAGCCCTGCACGTGCCCCATCGTGCCGGCGAAGTAGTACGGCAGGATGGACTCGGCGCCGTCACGGTCGATCGTGGTCCGCAGCCCGGACGCCACCCGGTCGATCGCCTCCTCCCACGTGGCTGGCCGGAACGACACCGGCCCCACGCCCTTCGGCCCGACCCGCAGCAGCGGGGTGGTGAGCCGATCGGGGCCGTTCAGCGCGTCGAGGTAGCGGTTCACCTTGCCGCACAAGGCCCCACGGGTGAACGGGTGGCCCTGGTCGCCACGGATCGCCACCCCCCGGCCGTCCTCGACCGTCAGCTGCCAGGTGCACGTGTCCGGGCAGTCGAGCGGGCAGGCGCCGAGGTGGATGCTGGTGGCCATGGCACGGATGGTAGTTCGGTCGCGCCGTGCGGGGGCACGGGCCGCGAACCTTCCACCGAGCGCCTCGACCCGGTCGACCAGGCCGATGAGGCCCGAACCGCGAGCCAGCGCGGCCCCGCCGACGCCGTCGACCACCGTGACCGCGACACCCGCCGGGTCCGCGGCCACGATCGGGTGGCCGACTGCGCGGTACGGCTCGAACGCGCGACGTCCTGCCGAGCAGGCCCGGCGGTCCGCGATGGGCGCGGACCGCCGGGCCGTCGCTCGCATGAGACAGGCGTTGACCACCGATCCCCCGTACGGGTCGCCCGGTTCGGATGGATCGACGGTGCGCCGCTGGTTCAGCTGACGGCGTTCGCGGCCTCGATGATGAGGTGCTCGACGG
Source organism: Rugosimonospora acidiphila (assembly GCF_039543385.1). NCBI lineage: Bacteria > Bacillati > Actinomycetota > Actinomycetes > Micromonosporales > Micromonosporaceae > Rugosimonospora > Rugosimonospora acidiphila. Next base: position 56,257 of record NZ_BAABJQ010000033.1, on the reverse strand, counting down.
CGGTCGGGTGCGAGATCATGATGTCGTGCGCCGAGTGGATCGACTCGAGGTGCGCTCCGGCGCGCCGCGCCATGAACAGCTGGGCGGAGGCCGGGATGGCGTGGTCGTCGAGACTGATGAGGTCCCAGCTCGGCACGTCGGCGTAGGCCGGGGCCCCGGAGAGCTGCGCGAACGCGGTGTTGGCCAGTGGCCGCTGGGTGGCGGCCTCCAGCGCGGATCTCTGGGCGGAGACGTCGCCGGCGAAGATGTCCCGGAAGTCCGCCGGCTTGATGTAGAGGTCGGCGTCCTGGCCGCCGTCGGCCGCGGCGTTGGCCACCGGAACCACGTCCAGCTTGGTGCCGTCGATGTGGCTGCCCGGATGCTCGGCGAGGATCATCTGCAGGCTCTCGTTCGCGGCCGGTACGAAGGCGGCGGCGTACACGAGCGCCTTGACGTTCGGTACGCCGCGTGCCGCGTTAGTGATCACGGCGCCGCCATAGGAGTGGCCGACCAGCACGATCGGGCCGCTGATCGTCTGTAGTCGGGCGCGCAGGTGGTCCGCGTCGCTGGTCAGCCCGCGCAGCGGGGTGGACTCGGTGAGCACCGGGTAGCCGAGGTGGGTGAGCCTGGTGATCTCGTCGTTCCAGCCGCTGGAGTCGGCCCACGCGCCGTGAACGAGCACGATCGTGGGTTTGGCGGTCCGGTCGGGCCGGGCGCCCTGGTGGCTCGGCGCGGCCGCGGCGGCGGTGATACCGGCCGCCGCCGCGCCGAGCGCCACCACGCCGGCCACCACTGCGGCCCGAGCGGTCAAAGCCGACCTGCGTGACATCCTGAACAATGGTCCTCCTGCGGTGAGGGCGCCGGTTGTCGCGACGCCGGGTGGGTCGCTGTCCCGCGTCGGCGGGCAACTCGTCCAGTACAGCAGGAGCATCGTGGGATATCGATTCCTCGAATCGGTGAGCCGTCGCCGACCTTCGGGGGCGGTCGGGCGTCGCACGCCTCACCGATTCGGGTGATGGGCTCCGCCGGGCCGGCCGGATGCGCTCGTTCAGGCCGCGATGCCGTCGAGTTCGGCCAGTGCCTGCGCCGGCAGGGTCATCTCGGCGGCCGAGAGGTTCTCGCGTAGATGCGCGACCGACGAGGTGCCGGGGATGACGAGGATGTTCGCCGCCTGGTGCAGCAGCCACGCGATGGCGACGACCTTGGGCGACGCGCCAACGCTTTCGGCGACCGCGTCGAGGACTTCGGACTGCACCGGCTTGAACCCGCCCAGCGGCCAGAACGGGGCGTAGGAGACACCCTGCTGCCCCAGGGAGGCGATGAGTGCCTCGTCGCCCCGGTGGGCCACGTTGTACCAGTTCTGCACGGTCACGATCGGGGCGATCGCCTGTGCCTCGGCCACCTGGTCGGCATCGACGACGCTGACGCCGAGGTGCTTGATCAGGCCCTCCTGGCGCATCTCGGCCAGCGCGCCGAACGGCTCGGCGAGCGACCCGGGCACCGGGGAATGCCCGTCGGGGCCACCGCCGACGCGCAGGTTGACCACGTCGAGCGCCGCCACCCCGAGCGTGCGCAGGTTCGACTCGACCTGCTCGCGCAGTTGCCTCGGCGAACGGGCGTGCGGCCAACCGCCCTGCTCGTCGCGGACCGCGCCGACCTTGGTCACGACGTGCACGCCGTCGTATGGGGCAAGGGCTTCGCGGATGATCTCGTTGGTCACGTGCGGCCCGTAGAAGTCGGCGGTGTCGATGTGGTTCACGCCCGCCTCGACGGCGGTGCGCAGCACCGCGACCGCCTCGTCGCGGTCGCTCGGGGGACCCCAGACCCCCGGTCCGGCCAACTGCATAGCGCCGTAGCCCATCCGGGCAACCGTGAGACCGTCCGCCATCGTGAACGTCCCGCCCAGGGTGTTCGCAGCCATTCCGGTGATCCTTCCGATCTATCGACATCTCGGGTCGTATGCGAGAGGTTCCTGGCGCCTTTCGGTCACACGTGCCGTCGCGGCGGCCCGGTCTCCCCGACGCCCAGGTGATGAACGATATCTTCGCGGCTCCGACGTGGCCGTGGTGGCCGATGGTGGCCGATGGTGGCCGACGGTGGCGGGCGCCCAACCGCGGGCAGGGAGTCGAGCCTCGACCCCAGATCCCGTGCCCGGCGGAGCCCGATCACCTACTCCGGAGAGATCCTCATGGCCGCGTAGGCCAATCGATCAACGCCCGCGTTTGGTCACGAGGAACCCCCCGATCGCCAGCGCGTCCAGGGGGGACGCCAGGGCGTAACGCAGCGCGTCTTTCGGGGTGAGCACCATGGGTTCCGCGGCGTCGTTGAGGGAGGTGTTGATGAGGACGGCGGGGGCGCCGCCGCCGGCGAGTCCGGAAAGGACCGCGTCGAGGAACACCTGACCACCGCTCCCGGAGGGTCCGACCGCGAGGGCTCGCGCCGTGCCATCGACATGAGTGACCGCCGGGTGCGCCGCCGCGAATTGGTCGGCGACGCTCATCGCCACGATCATGTAGCGCAGGTCCTCCGCCGAGTGCGCCCGCGGGGCCGCCAGGAACTGGGCCACGTCCGCCTCACGGACCACGGGTGCCAGCGGGCGCCAGAGGGCGCGCTGCTTCGCCGCGTTCACCCGCGCGGCCGTCGCGGTGCCATCGGCCAGCGCGAGCAGGCTGCGCTGGCCGAGCGCGCGCGGGCCGAATTCCGATCTCCCGTGGAACACCCCGACGAGCGCTCCCCGCCGGAGCAGGTCGGCCACCCGTTGGGGCAGTTCGTCCCCGGCGTCGATGAAGTCGACACCGGACTGGCGCAGCAACGGTTCGATGTGCGCGTCGGGGAAGGACAGCCCGAGGTCCAGGTGGGGATGGCGGTCGGGCCAGCGCCCGGCGAGCGAGGCCATCGCCCCGATCGCCGCACCGATCGAGGTGCCGGCGTCGCCCGCGAGCGGGCAGAAGAACATCCGGAGCCCAGGGAAGCGCCGGCGAAGAGCGCCGTTCATGGCGCAGTTCAGGAAGACGCCGCCGCCGAGCACCAGTGGGGTTTCGGGGTGGCGGGACGACACGGCGGCCAGCCACTCGCCAACGGCCGCCTCCAGGGTCCGTTGGGCCAGGCCGGCGACGGCCACCGCCCGCTGGAAGGTGGCGTCGTCGGCCAGCGTTGAGGCATCCGCGCCCAGGGTCGCCGACCAGTACGAGCGGGGCACGGGCGGGCCGAACCGGAACTCCAGATGGCGAAGCCACGCCCTGCGCGTCGGGCTGAAGATGGTGCCGGGCTCGGGTGCCAGGTTGACGCGCCAGCCCTCCGGGCCGATCGCCACGCAGTCGAAGGTGTCGGCGCCGTCGGCGTAGGCGGCCAGCGCCATCGTCCGCCCCTCGGCGTGAGTGCCGAGGCCCAGGTAGCGGGTGACGGCGGCGTACATCTCACCGAGCGAGTCGTCGACGGGTATCGAGTCGAGTCGCACCGGGACCTGTCCGCGCGCGAACGTCCAACTGGACCCGGACTCCCCGTCGCCGTACCCGTCGCAGACCAGCGCGACACCGGAGTCGTAGGGGCTCTGCCAGGCGGCCACGAGGGCGTGCGCGAGGTGGTGGCGCACCAGCACCGTTGGCTGGACCGGCGCGGGCTCGTTCAGCCGGGCGAGCATCTCATGGATGTCGTCCGGCGTGTCGGTGGCGACGATCTCGGTGCGCTCCGCCCCGGTCCGTTCGTCCGAGACCCGCATCGGCGTGCCCTGAAACCACGGGCGGGCGAACTGCAACTCGGGCGAGGCGAAGTCGACGTGATGTTCGGACGCGATGGCGGCCAGCGCGTGCATGGGTGCGCGGCCCACACTGTGCTTGTCGCGGGTGACGCGTTCCTCTTCGAGCGCGGTGACGCGGTGCTGGGCGTCATCGAACATCGCGACCGAACCGTCGTGGCTGGCCAGTGAATGGACTCCCAGGTAAAGCGTCACGGAGCCGTCCTCGCTGCGTACATTGACCTCTGGCTCTGTCGTCGAAGCGTAGCAGTCACCGGCGCGGCGAGACAGTGAAGGAATTCTTGCCGACTGACTCACCACGGCGAGTTCTCACCCTCCCCGCGCCGCTGGTCGGTCGCCGCGCGCAGGCGCGCGGTCAACTCGTCGCGCAGTCGGGCGCGGCGCGACCGGTCCAGGGCGAGGGGAACGACGATCCGGTAGATCCCGCCCCGCGATGCGGCCGCGCGTTGCCCAGGGGTCCGGTGCCGGGCGGAGCCGACCGGGACTGGTGGGCACCACGACCAGCCGAGGCGAGAGCGGTTCGCCCACGATGTCGGCCGAGGCGAGGTCGGCCCAGTCGATCGCGACCGGGACTCCGTCCACGCCGGGCACCTCGAGTCCCGCCGGCCCTACCCGTACCGGCCGCCCTCGCCTGACCCACCGGCCCCCGCCGCGCGTGACCAGGGCCACCAGCCAACCGGCGGCCACCATCGCCCACACGGCCCCCAGTCCACGGTGGCTCGGCGTCGCGAAGAAGACAACCGCGCCGCCGGTGTAGAACACCACCGACACGGCGGCGACGATCCAGGCGCCCCTGCTGACCTGGGACGTGGCGAACTCGATCACCTGGCGATCGACGTCGGCCACTTCACGGGAATGCCCGCCGACGGCATTGGGGAAACCCGCCGCCGGTACCGCCGACCGGAAACTTTCACGCCGGTGCCGCTCACCGTACCGGCGTCTCCAGGCGAAACGCCCCGGCACGGGTACGGCCGCCGGATGAGGTGTGTACGGGCCGCGCGGCCGGGGCATAGCGTCGCGCATGGGTTGGCATTCGGAGCGCATCCTCCCCGTCCCCCCGCGTTCGCGGTCACCGTCCCACCCAAGGAGTGCCATGTCACGTCGTTTCCGCGTCCTCGCGCTGGCCGGGTTGTTACTCCTCGGCTCCGGCGTCGTCGCCATCGCCACCGCGACAACCGCCCTGGCCGACACCCAGATCTGCGACCAGTACGGCACCACCACGGTCGGCGGCAGGTACGTCGTGCAGAACAACCGCTGGGGCAGCAGCGCCACCCAGTGCATCAACGTCACCAGTACCGGCTTTTCGATAGTGCGGCAGGACGGTACCGGAAATCTCAGCGGAGCACCGGTGTCGTACCCGTCGATCTACCTCGGCTGCCACTACAGCGACTGCAGTCCGGGCTCGCCGCTGCCCGCACAGATCAGCCGGATCAGCAGCGCGACCAGCAGCATCAGCGACAGCTACCCCGGCTCGGGCACGTACGACGCGTCCTACGACATCTGGCTCAACGCGACGGCGGATGTCAGCGGGGTACAGGACACCGAAATCATGATCTGGCTCAACCACACGGGTTCGATCCAACCGATCGGCTCACCGACCGGTAGCGCCAGCATCGCCGGGCGCAGTTGGACGGTGTGGACCGGCAACAACGGCCAGAACAACGTGGTCTCCTACGTGCAGGCCGGCATCTCCAGCCTGAGCTTCAGCGTGCTGGACTTCATCCGCGACACGCTCGGCCGGGGCTCCGCCTACGGCACCACCTCGTGGTATCTCACCAGCATCCAGGCCGGCTTCGAGCCTTGGATCGGTGGGGTGGGACTGTCCGTCAACAGCTTCTCGGCGACCGTCACCACCACCGGCGGTGGCGGCGGCGGTGGCGGTGGCGGTGGCGGTGGCGGCGGTGGCCCGAGCCCGACGCCTACCGCCACGCCGACCAGTACCCCCACCGGCGCTCCCGGCGGCTGCGCCGCCAGTTACTCCACCACCAGTTCGTGGTCCGGCGGGTTCCAGGGCAGCGTGACGGTCCGCAACAACGGCTCGTCGACGCTGAACGGGTGGACCGTGCGCGGCACGCTGCCCGGCGGCGCCTCGATCTCCAACCTTTGGAACGGCACGCTGACCACCAGCGGCTCCAGCATCACGGTGAAGAACGCGGCCTACAACGGCTCGCTGGCCGCGGGCGCGACGGCCGAGTTCGGCTTCACCGCGACCGGTACCACCCCCGGATCGCTGCCGCTGACCTGCACGAGCCCGTAACCAACCGGCCGCCCCGCGCGGGCGGCGGGCACGGGCGAGACCCCGGCGCGGGCGGCGGCCCCGGTCGGGGTCTCCGCCCGCGCCGGCGCGGCGGGCCGGCGCGGCAGGGCACCCGCCCCGTGGAACTTACACGGCCGGCGGATTTCTTCTGGGTAGCATCTGACCTGCGTCGAACGTCATTCGACGCACCGATGTATATCGATTAGCATCCGCGACCTTCCCTGGCACCCGGATTCGGCGATACCTTGCCGGGATGACAGCTGGGAGCGCTTCCATGACCGGTCCCGAGACGCGTCCGGTCACCGGCACCACGCTCGCCGAAGTCGCCCGGGAGGCCGGGGTGTCGATCGCGACCGCATCCCGGGTACTCAACAACTCGACCAAGGTGAGCGCCGAGGCCTACCGCAGCGTGTGCGACGCCGCCAGCCGGCTCGGGTACCGCAGACACCGCGCCGCCTGGGGAAAGGCGCATCGCAAGATGCCCGCGATCGCGGCGGTCATTCACGCCGGACACCACATGCTGTTCACCGAGCCGTTCTTCGCGCGCTTCATCGGCGCGGCCGAGTTGGAGTTGGCCCAGTTTTACATCCCGCTCCTGGTGACCAGCGTGACCGGGCCGCTCATCGAGACCGTCGGCCGGTACCTCCAGGGCGGCCGCATCGACGGCGTCATCATCGTCTCGGACCACGGACCGTTGCCGCTGTCCGGCTCGCTCGCCACGCTCGGGCTGCCCATCGTCGTGGTCGGCCGTCCGCTGCACACCAGTCCCGTGTCCTATGTGGACGCCGACAACCGCGGTGGGGCGCGTACCGCGGTCGAGCACCTCATCGCGACGGGTCGGCGGGCCATCGCGCACATCGCCGCACCACCCGACACCGGAGCCGGCGCCGACCGGCTCGCCGGGTACCGCGACGCCATGCGGGCCATCGGCGCCGCCGACACCCCGATCGCGTACGGCGACTGGACCCAGGCCTCGGGAGTGCACGCGATGCAGCGACTGCTCGACCAGCGTCCCGCGCTCGACGCCGTGTTCGTCGCCTCGGACGTGATGGCGGCGGGGGCGCTACGCTGCCTCAACCGGGCCGGTCGCCGGGTACCGGACAGCGTGGCGCTGGTCGGGTTCGACGACCACGCGCTGGCCGCGCAGGTGCGGCCGGCCCTGACCACCGTGCGCCAGCCGATCGAGGAGTTCGCCGCGGTGGCCGTGCGCCGGCTCCTCGCGATGACCCGGGGAGAGGCGGACGACCGGGGCGGTACCGTCCTGCCGACCCAACTGATCCTGCGCGCATCGGCCTGAGGTTCCGGCGCGCCCCTCAAGCTCGGCCGGACCCCGCTGACCCGGACCCCGCTGACCCGGACACCGTTGCACCGGATACCGCTACACCGGATACCGCTACACCGAACCGGACACCGAGGAATCAGCCACCCCGGCGCAGGCGCCACATCATGGAGACGCCGAGCGCGGCCAGCGCCAGCACCACGAGAGCGAGGAGCACCTTCGGCGCGGGCGAGTTCAGAAACGCACCGCCGCCCGCCTGCGCCAATCGCACCCCGCTGGCCCGTACCCTGCCCGCCGGCGCCGACCCCGCCGGGTGCGCGGACGCCGAGCTGCGCGAGGAAGCGATCTCGTCGGGCGTGACCAGGTGCCCCACGCTCGCCGTCGCCGGTAGCCCGAAGGCCCAGTTGAGCAGCATCTCGCCCTGCTTCTCCGCGCGCGCGGGAACGATCTCCGCGCCCATCACCGTGACGACCAGCCGCCGGCCGCCCCGCTGCGCCGCGCCGACGTACGTATGGCGAGCATCATCGGTGAACCCGGTCTTGCCGCCCAGCGCCCCCGGATAGTCGACCAGCAGCTTGTTCTCGTTCTGAATCTGAAAACCGTGCGGGTCACGGGGCGGCTGCGCGGGCCACTGCATGCGCAGCAGGGTGTCGTAGCGGACGAAGTCCGGCCGGGCGAAGTCAGCCCGGGCGATCAGCGCGAGGTCGTACGCGCTGGTGAGCTGGTCCGGCGCGTCCAGACCGGACGGGGTAACGGCATGGGTGTCATCGGCGCCCAGTCGCCGCGCCTCGGCATTCATCGCGGCGACCGTCGCCGGCACTCCCCCGCTCCCGCCGGCCACCCGGGCCAACGCGTTCGCGGTGTCGTTGCCAGACTCCAGCAACAGCCCGTACCACAGCGTGGACACCGGGTAATGGCCGCCGACGAGCAGACCGACCGCCGAACTGTCAGGTGGCAGCTTCAGGTCCGCGTCGGTCGCCTCGACCACCTGGTTCGGGTTCAGTTTCGGCAGCGCGGTCTCGGCGAGCAGCAGTTTCTGCACGCTTGCCGGGCGGCGCCGCAGGTGCGGATCGCACGCGCCGAGGACCGCACCGGTGTCCAGGTCGGCGACCACCCACGACATCGCCGACAGGGCCGGTGGCGCCGACGCACCGGACGGCGCGGCCAGTCCCGTCGTGCCCAGCTGCGCGCCGCCGATGACGGGCGCGGCCGGGTCGCGGGGCGGAGACGGTGGCGTGGGCGGGATGGTCGGCGGCGTGACGTGCGGGCAGGCAACCACGCTCGCCGTCAACGCCGAACTCACCGTGGACGCTGAACTCGTCGTGGACGCTGAACTCGTCGTGGACGCTGAACTCGTCGCCGGCGGCGGTACCGGCGCCGCGAGGAGCCCGGCACCGACGAACGCGACAGCGACACTCCACCCACTCACGCCCCGCACCCTATCGGGGAGGACACGGCCGAGGTCAACACTTCGCCGCTTCGAGTCGAGGCGTGCACGGCCGCGCGCGGCGCCGAGGGGCTCTGTGGCGCTGCTCGTTCGCCGCGGACATCCAACCGGTCAGGGCCGCCACATTCCGCGCGCTCCTGACCGGGCGCATGATGGCCTTCTGCGGAAGGGCGGTGGCGTACGGGCGCTACAGCCGGTCCGGCCTGACTAACTCCCAGTCGTCTATGCTCTCTCGCAAACACGAGGGAGGCGCTGCTGTGGCATCAATCGATCAGATCATCAGCCAACTCCAGTCCGCTGACCAGAAGGTCAACGAAGGGATGCAGCTCCTGAGCGCCGCCGAGAACGCGGCCGGACAGCTCCAGAGCCAGATGGCCAGCGTCGGCGTGCAAGACAAGGCGGCACAGTTCGCGCAGGTCAGAGAGTCGATCCAGCGGATACAGCAGCACCTCCAGGGCAGTGGCGAGCTCACCAACCAGTCCATCAACATGGCCAAATCGGCTGGCGGTTGAAGAGGCGCCAAGGGCGGACCCGGGTCGCTGGCCGAGAAGACGGTCGAACGCGCGCAGGGCGCGGCACCATTGCCCGAGGTGCCGCCGCGGCAGGGGAAGGATCGCCCGGCGAGAAAGGAACAAGAGAACCGCGATAGCCCTGATTACGAGCCCCGATGGCAACGGCGGGTGGACCAGGTAGCTTCCTACGTGCCGAAAGGCGTTGTCTTTAGCGGCGCGCTCGTAACTGTATGGCTCGATCACCCAAATAAGGTCGTAGCTACGGGCGTGCTAACTGCCGGTATGGCCGCCGAGTCCGGCAAGGTATGGTGGGACCGATTCAAGGAACGCGGAAAAAAACCGAGAGCGAAAGGGGCGGGACCAGATGCCGATCAATAGTCAGGTCGAAGAGCGATTGCGCAAGGCGTACAGCGGAGCGATTGCCAAGGATCCCGATGCCGTCGCCGGAGCACTCGATGGAATTTCAAAGGAGGACACGGCCAGCCTGATCACCATGGGCCTGTATGTCAGCGGATTCGTCGCCAACGACATCTACCGGGACGGACCGACCGATGAAGACTTTCGGGAACTTGCCTCCAAGATCTCCGAAAAGGAATCCGACTGGATCGACCTGGACCGAGCATCGGTGGCCGAATTTCTCAAGGTCGCGGTCACCGGCGACGTTACCCTCGGCGGGCTCGGCGGAGAAGACGTGACAGGATTGGCAGTCGTCTGTGGTGCGCACTTGCTGTCCTACTATCGCCTTGATGACCAGCGCTGGTACCAGTACCTAGACGAGATCTGGGACTCTTACGAGCAGATCACCAGCGACAAGGCCTGACGAGAAAAACACTATTTCGACCTCCGGCAGACTCATTTATGCGGCTCGATTACGATTGGGACACTGAATTCTTATTGGGACAGTGAGCCTTTGCCAACCTGACTCGAAGGCGATGCCACGCCCAGGTCAGCCGCACGGTGAAGGCAAGCCACCGACTACGTGCGGCACCGCGAATCGCGCGCTCAGACCGTCTGTCCGATGCCGACACGTTTGCACGCCAGCAGGTAGCCGTGCGGTGCGTTCGCGGAGCCCGGCTCGGGCTCATCCACCGCACGTTCCCGAACCTCAAATCCCGCCTCGCCTAGGAGCGAGCAAACCTCGTCAGGCTGCTGCCGATACCAGTCCAACGAGATCGCCACGCCGTCCACCCCGTCGAAGTGCCTGCGTTCATCACCGATCCCAAGGCTCAGCATCAGTTGCCCACCAGGTCTTAGCGCCCGGTGAAACTCGGCGAACACCTGCGGTCGGTACTTCCATGGAATGTGAATGATCGAGTTGCACGCGAGGACGCCGCCAAGCGAACCATCCGCGACGCCAAGCTCGAGCATCGACCCCACGGCGAACCGCAACGCCGGATATCTGCGACGAGCGAGCGCCACCATCCGCGGCGACAAGTCGATGCCGAACGCGTCCAGGCCGAGCCTTACCAACTCCTGGGTCAGCAGTCCCACTCCACAACCAACGTCAGCGACGGCGCCATCACCCCCAGCCTGGACGAGCTGCGAACACCTCGAGCAACGCCCGCTCCAGCGGCGGCTTGCCCATCAAGTCATCAGAAACGATCGACCAGCGCCCAACCGGTGTGCCCCGGTGCACTCTGTCGACGTAGTCGGCAACGACAGCGTCATACGACTCGCGAGTGGCATGCAAGAACTGGGCCTCGGTCACGGACCGAACCCTATCGGCTCGCATTGCGGCGGGACTCCCCAGCGTGGGCTGGGACCGGCCAGCCGCCAGGTACGGGTCCTCGATGGCTTGGAGGACTCGGATGGCGGCGATGATTGTTGAGGCGCGGCGTTTGCCGCAGCGGAGCTTGGCCAGGACGTTCCAGCTCTTCAACGTCGCCACCGCGCGTTCGCCTGGTGCCCGGTTACGCGCGTGGTTGCGGTTGGCCGCTCCCTGGTTACTGGACAGCCGGCGCGGCCGGCGGGGAAACGGCACCGCGATCGCTGGGCCGGCTCTGCGATAAGCGGCGTCGGCGTAGCAGGCCACGCCGTGCCGCGCAGGTGGGCCAGGGTCATCAGGGCCTGCTGGCCGGGGTTCAGGCGCCGCGCTGTGAAGCGCCGCTCCCCGTGACAGCAGTTCTCCGGCCAGCGCCTGCCGCAACGCGTCGGTAGGTTGCCAGGTCGGGAGCGGCAGCAATCGAGCCCCGATGCTTTCATGTCGTTCTATCCCGATAACGGGTACCACAACCCGACAGTCAATCGGATCGGACAGAACTCTACGTACCTACGTATCTATATAAAGAGGTATCCTCACCGCGTGACATCTCGCCCGAGAGGCTGGCGCGAGCTAGCCGAACAGATCACTGAACACATCCGCTTCGGGCGCCTGAGGCCGGGCGACCGATTGCCGACCGAAGAGGCCCTCCAAGACTGGACCGCCCTGAGCCGCACCACGATCCGAACCGCCATCGCCGAGCTTCGCCGCCTCGGCCTCGTCGAGACCCGCGGCAGGAAGGGAACCTTCGTGCTCGGGTTCGGCGGACCCTACCCGCTAAGGCCCGGGGAATCGGTGACCGCGTCGGCCGCGCTGATCATCAGCGGTACGAACGGAGCAACCCGCAGCCTGCCGGCGGGGACCCAGGTCGTGGTCGACTGGTACACGCGCTGAGCGGCACGGCCCGTTGCGACGTGGTCGCGTTGGGCAGCGGCGCGGTGAGTGCGCCGCTGCCGCCGGCCATGACCAGGTCGCGCCACGCCATGCCTCGGCGAGAAGGTCGTCCATGAAGCGCGATAGCTCGCGGGCATGCATCGGGTCCATTGCGGGCCAGACCAGGTCCGACGGTCCGCTATTCCGCGGCGGGACGATCACTCACAGCCTGCCAGATCTCGTTAAGGTACTCCCACCACGTCTGGTCGGGGAGCCCTCGAGTGTCCAGTAGGTAGCCGCCACAAACAAAGGTCAGCCATCCAACATCTTTGGCGCCCAGACCCCCGAGGGAAGTGTCACCTCGGGCAACAGCCGCGAGAAACGTTACGACATCGCTCTGGTCTACCAACTCTAGGAGTCTGGGGAGATCCTCCCGCATCTCGCTCGCTTCGGTGGACAGTTCGGCGATAGTCGGCTCGTCTCCGAATGCGTCCCTGAGTACGAACTCGACAACGGTCAGGCCAAGACCCAGGGCTTCCTGCGAACCCTGCTCATCGAGTCCCTCAAGAGCTGCGACTAAGTCGTCCCCGTCTTGTCCGATAGCGGCACCGAACGCCGCTCGTACGCGACTCTCTATGCGCTCGTCGATCTCCATAGTCGCAGCTAGCCCTTCCGTTTGTGCTTCCTGCGCTCTTCCTGGAATTCGTCCCACTTGTCTTTCCCTATGCCTACGCCCGTCGTGCCGACGAGGATGGCGATGGTTACCCATTTATTCGAATTGACAACGGCCTCATACGTGCCGGACGCCAACCCGACGCCGTACGGAGAGTACTTGATCGCTCGATCACGCCACTCGGTGTACCGGCGGTCTCCCGAGGGCTTCTTCTTCGTTCGACGTTCTCGCTTGCGCCCCTTGCCGGCGGCCTCGCCGGGACTCCACGAAGCTCCGCCGGATCCTCTTCAACCTCCGGCCTGCTTGGCGAGGTTGATCGCCTGGTTCGTCATCTCCTGATTGCCGAGCAAGTGTTGCCGCGCCCCCTGGATCACGTTCTCGACCTGGGCAAACTGCGCGGCCTTGTCTTGCACGCCGACAGCTGCCATCGCGGCTTGAAGCTGGCGAGCGGTATTCTCAGCGGCGTCGAGCGATTGTGCGGCTTCGTTGACCTTCTGGCTTGCGGCTTGGATCCGGCCTATGATCTCGTCGATCGACGCCAAGGTAGCCCTCCCGTCCGTCCGTTTTGGCGCCAGCCTAACGAATCTCGCGCTACGGGCGCAGTACCACATGCGACGGAACCTCGCATTGGTTGACACCGGTCTGGCGTTCACGTGCTTGCGTAGCACGCACAGTCTGCCCACCCACGGGAAGTACGCGACCGGGCTCGGTTCGCGTTCGTACGCCGGCACGGGAGCCGGTCGGCGGCGGTCGGCGGATATCGGCGCCACAAACAGGCCGGTGATTTCGCCGATGCGGTGAGCGGGTGCCGCGGTGGACGGTGGTGGTCCACGCGGTGGTCAGGCGGCCGTTCCCGCCGGCACACCGTCCACGCCGAGGCGGCCCGGTACTGAGCTTCCCTTCCCGGTCCGGCACCGCCGGCCGGGGAGCCGATCCGGCCGATCGGCCCGAGAGATTGGGAGAACGCCCGTGAACCCGTCCACCACCGTCCACCCGCGTCCGTCCGCCGACCGTCCCCGCCGGTACCTGGGACGGCTGTCGGCCCTGGCCGCCATCAGCGCCGCCGGCTGGTTCGCGTTGGCCGCGACCGCGGCGCCGGCCAGCGCCGTACCGGCGCCGGGCTCGGGCTGCGCCGCCGTGCAGATCATCACCGCCCGGGCCTCCACCGAGGCGCCGGGCGAGGGGATCAGCGGCAGCCTCGTCACCCAGATCGTGAACAGCAGCGGCCAGACCGTCGCCCGGGCCTCGGTCAGCTACCCGGCCACGCTGACCAACTACGCGGCAAGCTCCGCTCAGGGCGTCGCCGCGCTGAAGCAGCAGCTCACCTCGCAGGTGCAGCGCTGCCCGAACCAGAAGATCGTGCTGGTCGGGTACTCGCAGGGCGCGCACGTGGTTGGTGACGTGCTCGGTGGCGGTGGTGGCGGTACCCTCGGCGCCACCACCGCGCCCGTCAGCTCCACGGTCGCGAGCAAGGTGGTCGCGGTGGTGCAGTTCGGCGATCCCCGGCACGTCGTCAACCAGTCGTACGACCTGGGAACGTCGCGCCGCAACGGGCTGTTCCCCCGCACCTCGGCCCAGCTGCAGGTGCTCGCGCAGTACGCCAGCCGGATCCACTCCTACTGCGACAGCGGTGACACGTTCTGCGACAGCGGCCTGAACACCGTTGTCCACCTGACCTACCTCGACCGGTACCAGAGCGCCGCCACCCAGTTCGTGCTGGGCCGCATCGGCGGCTGACCCGCGAGTTCGCGCGTGCTCGACACCCGCACGCGTCCCGCGCCCACCGCGCCGGCCCCGGCCGCCGCGGTGGGCGTTTCGCGCGGATCGCCCGGCGGGCCGCTATACATCGATAGTCTTCACATCGATGACCGGCTGGGTAACACTCCTAAAATGGCGGTGACAGCCAGAACCCCGAAGATCGCGTTGCGCGGTCGCGGACGGGAGCAGCGGGTGCTGGCCGGCCTGCTCGCCGACGCGACCGCCGGCCACGGCGGTGCGCTGCTGCTGTCCGGTCCGGTCGGCATCGGCAAGACCGCCCTGCTGGACGAGGCCCCGGCCGCGGCCGACCGGTTCACCGTGTTGGCCGCCGACGGCGCCGGGGACGAATCCGGGCTGGCGTTCGCCGGCCTGCACCGCTTGCTGCGCCCGGCCATGAACTACGCGGCGGCACTACCTCCGGCCCAGGCCCGCCGGCTGGCCCGGGCGCTGGACGGCGACTATCCGGAGGACGACGGGCTCGCGCTTTCCGTGGCCGGGCTCGGCCTGCTGTGCGCCGCGGCTCGGGACCTGCCGGTGCTGTGCCGCATCGACGACGCGCACCGGCTGGACCGTGCCTCCCTGCGAGTACTGGCGTTCGCCGCGCGGCGGGTGGCCGCGGAGCGGGTGGCTCTGCTGTTCGCCGCCGCCAGCGACGAGGACGGTACCGGGCCGCTCGCCGACCTGCCCACGCTCCGGGTGGACGCACTGGACGCGGCGGCCAGCCGACAGGTCCTGGCCGACCGGGTGGCGCCGGACTCGCTCGCGGGAGACCTGGCCGGGCTGCTGGCCAGGACCGCCGGCGGGAACCCGCGTGCCCTCGTCGACCTTGCCGCGTCGCTGTCACCCGAACAGCGCCGCGGGGACGCACCCGTCCCGGTCACCCTGCCGCCGGAGAGCGCACTGCGCCGCGCCTACAAGGCCCGGCTGGCCCCACTGCCCCCCGGTACCCGTTGGCTGCTGCTGCTCGCCGCGGCCGACGAGGAGCTGGACGTACCCGAGCTGCGCGCGGCGGCCGCCGCGTCCGGCGTCGACATCGCCGCGCTGGAACCGGCCGAAGCCGCGGGGCTGCTCCGGGTCACCGGTACCGCGCTGGGGTTCGACCCGCCGCTGCTGCGCGGCGTCGTGTACCACGAGTCGAGCCTGGCCCGACGCCAGGACGCACATCTGTTGCTGGCCGGCGTACTCGATCCGCGCCGACACCCGGTGCGTCACGTCCTGCACCGGGCCGCCGCCGCGCCGGGGCTCGACGACGGGCTGGCCCGCGACCTGATCCGGGCCGCCCGGGGCGCCGCGCACGGACCGGCGTCGCACGCACTGGAACGCGCCGCACAGCTGAGCCCGGACGCCGGCACGGCCACCGCCGCGCTGCTCGGCGCCGCCCGGCACGCGTGGCTGTCCGGCGAGCCGCACCGGGCCCGGGTGCTGATCCGCCGGGTACGCCGGCCGGACGTGCCCGATTCGGTACGCGCCCGGGCCGTGCTGCTCACCGGCGAGCTGGAGTTGCGCGTCGGCGCGGTCACCGAGGCGCGGCACGCGCTGCTCGCCGCGGCCGGCGCGCTGACCGGCCGCAACCAGCAACTGGCGGCGGGCGCCCTGCTACTGGCCGGGGAGGCGCTGTGCCTGGGCGGTGGGCACTCCCAGTACGCCGACGTGGCGGCGCAGGCGCTGGCATTGCGGCATGCCGGCGAGCCGCAGGGTCCACGGCCACTGTTCGCCTACTTTTCTGGGATGGCCGCGATCCTGCGCGGCGACTACCGTTCGGCCTCCGGGCTGCTGGGCCCGGTACTGGCGCAGGCGCCGGCCCTCGACGACCCGGTGACACTGTCCCGGATGAGCATGGCCGGCGTGCTGCTCGGCGACGACAGCCTGGCGCTCACGCTGGCGACGCGCTCGGCCGAGTTGGGGCGAACCACCGGCAACGCGGTCGTCGTGCCCCAGGCGCTGGAGTCCGCCGCGTTCGCCCAGTTCGCTCTCGGTTGGCACGACGAGGCGTCGGCGTCGGCGCTGGAGGGATTGCGGCTGGCCCGGGCCACCGGTCAACGCAACCTGGTGGAGAATCACCTGGGGACGCTGGCCGTGCTCGCCGCGCTGAACGGCGACCGGGACAGCTGCCTGCTGTTGCTGCGTGAGGCGCGGGCCTACCAGGGCGTCGACGGGCTCAGCCAGCCGCAGGCGTTCGCGCAGTGGGCGCTGGCCCTGCTCGATCTGATGGAGGGGCAGTTCCAGTCCTCGGTCGACCGCCTGGACGGGTTACTGGCGATCGGTACCGGCCGGGGCAACCTGGTGGTGCAGGTGGCCGCGACCCCGCACCTGGTCGAGGCGGCGGCCCGCTGCGCGGACCGGACGGTACCCGCGGAGGCGGTGCGCATCTTCGACCTGTGGGCCGCCTACACCGGTAACCCGACCTGGCTGGCCCTGTCGGCGCGCTGCCACGCCCTGCTGGCCGGCGGCGCGACTGAGGCCGAGGAGTACTTCCGGGAGGCGCTGCGCCAGCACGCCCTCGGTCCGCCGGGCTTCGCCAGGGCACACACCGAGCTGCTGTACGGCCGGCAACTGCGCCGGCGCCGCCGGCCCGCCGCGGCGCGCGAACATCTGCGCAGCGCCCTGGAAACGTTCCGGGTGCTCGGCGCCGACCGGTGGACCGCACAGGCAACCACGGAACTGCGCGCCGCCGGCGATCACGTGGAGCCCCGGCGGGCAAGCGCCGACGGCCTGCTCACGGCGCAGCAGGAGCGGATCGCCAGGCTGGTCGCGGACGGCGCGACCAACCGCGAGGTGGCGGCGCGCCTGTTCCTGAGCCCCCGTACCATCGACCATCACCTGCGCAACATCTTCGCCCGGCTCGGCGTGCGCTCGCGTACCGAACTGGTGAAGCTGCTGACCTGATACCGGCGGCCGGCGGGATCATCCATGATGCACGGCCGGTTGGACGGGGCGCCAGCGAGGCAGGAGTTTGACCGGATTCGTGCCACGTGAGTCCGAGCACTCGCAGGGGCGGCGTGGGTCTCTGGCGTTGTGGCGTAGCGCTCAGGCGAGGTTGGTGACGCGCCGAACCTGGGGTACGCGCGGGGGCGGCGGCAGCGCCACCGCCCCCGCGGTATTCGTCGTCATGCCGTATTCGTCGTCATGCCGCATTCGTCGGCATGCCGTGGTAGTCGTCGGCATGTCGTGGAGGGTCCGCCGCGCTACTTCCAGTGCGGGCCCTGCAGGCGCGGACCCCAGTGCGGAAGCGGTTTGCCGGTCTCCAGGGCGCCGAGGTCCGGCGCCTTGCCGGTGTGGCCGTCGGTCACGTTGGGAATCACCACTCCGGCGTTGACCGCGGCTGAGCCGGGCCGCAGGCGGAAGTCGACGTCGGTGATGTCCACCCGCTTCGTCCGCTGGGCCGGGTCCTGCGCGTCCAGCTTTGGCACGTTGACGAAGACGTCGTAGTCGACCAGGACGCTGTGCTTGTCCTGGCCGGTTGCCGCGCTGTATTCGGCCAGGGTGGCGAAGTCCCGGGCGGTGAGGCTGGGCGTGTGGTCGGGTGCGGGCTGGTCCGACGCCACGCCGAACGGCGGGGAAGTCCAGCGGAACGATGCCGCTACGCCCGGATTGACGCGGAACCCGTTGTAATCCGATGAGGTGTAGTTCGTGTTCGTGGACACGTCGAAGATGCGGTCGGTGAAGCCCTCGCCGAGGATCAGGTTGTTTTTCCAGTGCATGTTGCTGCCGATCCCGGTCGGCGCCGTCTCCGACAGGATGGTGTTGTTGTAGAAGATGGCGCCGGTGGCCTCGCCTCGGGTCGAGCCCCGGGGCATGTGGTAGGCGACGTTGCGGATCCAGTAGATCGGGCCGCCGAGGGTCGGCTGGTTGCAGAATCCGTGCGAGGCGCAGTTGAGCATCAGGTTGCGCATGATGCGGTAGTTGTGCAGGGAGCCGTCGGCCTCGAACGGGTTGTCATGGAAGTTGTCCATGTAGTTGTTGTAGACGTCGATCGCGACCGGCCGCAGGTCCCAGTACTCCTTGGGCGGGTACTTCGGACCGTCGGTGGTGTCGGGCAGGTTCGGATCGGTCGCGAACGAGCCGTCCGGGTTGCCGTAGGTCTCGCAGTCGATGCCGTCGTGGAAGTTGCGTACCTCGTTGTAGCAGATGACGTGGCCCTGACCGTAGACCTTGATGGCCAGGTAGGAGCCGTAGCGCGGCGGTACGGTGTCCGTCGACGGCTGGCCCATCGAGGGCGGAAACGGCTGGCCGAGGTAGTCGGTGTCCGACGGATCGC
This sequence comes from Rugosimonospora acidiphila, assembly GCF_039543385.1. NCBI lineage: Bacteria > Bacillati > Actinomycetota > Actinomycetes > Micromonosporales > Micromonosporaceae > Rugosimonospora > Rugosimonospora acidiphila. The sequence continues at coordinate 37,708 of NZ_BAABJQ010000033.1, read as the reverse complement.
TCCAGATGATCACGTGATCCGGGTCGTTGCGGCCGAGGAACACGTTGTCGGCGATGTAGAAGTTGCTCGAGCCCGAGTAGTTGGTCCAGATGCCGAACCCGACATCCTCGAAACGGCACTTCTTGACCGTCAGGCCCTTGGCGCCCGCCTCGTGCTGCGAGCCGACCCACATCGCGAGCTCGGTGTTGCGGAAGGTGATTCCCTCGAAGTAGTGGTAGTCGGCGACCTTGAGGTCGAACAGGTTGAAGCAGCCGTTGCCGTCGAAGATGACTTCACCGTCGCCGGCCGCCTTGATGGCGATGGGCTTGTCGGCCGTGCCCTTACCGCGCAGGTAGTAGGTGCCCTCGAAGTGGGTACGGTCGAGCGAGGCGGTGTTCGTGTAGAACTCGCGTGAGTACTTGTAGAGCCCGGCGTGCACCAGCAGGGTGTCGCCCGGCCGCACCCGGGGGCGGGTCGCCCACGCCATGTCAGTGCCGGAACCGGAGTTGTTGTACGCGTCGTTGAACCCCTCGAACGCGGGCTGGATTTTGACGTCGTCCGGAGTTCCGTGCGGGTACACGTGGAAGACCCGCCCGTGCGGGTACGGCACGGGCTCCGGCCTGGTGCGCACCGAGACGTTCTTGCGTCCGTTGCCGCGTACGCCATCGGGGTCGGCCATCGTCAGTTGCACCTCGTACTCGGTATCGGGTTCGAGGTCGAGGATGCTGCCGATGAACATGTTCGGGCTGATCACATCGAACCGCACGTTGGACAGCACGCGTTCACCGTTCATCCGGAACAGGTCCATTCCGCGGGTCCACGATCTGCTGCCCTTTTTGCGGTACTCCACCTTCACCGACGCGTTGCGGTTGTCGTCTCCTTCGATGCGCCACTCGAATCCCAGGCAGGTCAGCGTCGGCGGCTCAATGTAGAGGTCGCCCGGCTGCACCCGGTCGTCCGGCTGCGGCGGCTTGGGCCTGTCATCCGGCCGGTTCCCTTTGCGATCCGCGCTCGCGCCCGGGCTAGCGGCGGCGGCGGAGGTTCCGGTCAGGCCACCCACGATGGCGGCGCCACCGAGAGCGGCGCCGGTGGCCAGGAAGTCGCGTCGACGAATCTCCGTCATTCCAGGTGTCCCTTCGCGATCGGGTCAGAAATGGCTGACTGTCGTGCTGCGCGGGCGGCCGGTGCCGGCCTTAGCCGACCACCATCCAGCTGAGCACCGGGGTGCTCTGCAGGTAGACGATCACGCACATGAACAGCAGGAAGAGCAGGCTCCAGCCGATGACTCGGCGGAACAGGTCACCCTCGCGACCCTGCAGACCCACGGCCGAGGCGGCGATGGCCAGGTTCTGCGGCGAAATCATCTTGCCGAGCACACCACCGGAGGAGTTCGCCGCGGCGATGAGCCTCGGCGACAGGCCCGCCTGATTGGCCGCGGTGACCTGCAGGAGGCCGAACAGCGAGTTGGACGACGTGTCCGAGCCGGTGACGGCGACGCCGAGCCAACCGAGGATCGGTGAGAAGAACGCGAACGCCCCACCGGCGCCGGCCACCCACAGGCCTAGGGTGGTGGTCTCACCCGACTGGTTCATGATGAAGCCGAGCCCCAGCACCAGCATCACGGTCAGGATGGCGAACTTGAGCTGGTTCAGGGTTCGGCCGTAGGCGCGCACCGCGCGGCCGCCGCCGATGCGCAGGATCGGCAGGGTGAGCAGACCGGCGATGAGTAGAAGGGTGCCGGCGGCCGACAGGTAGTTGAGCTTGAAGGTCGTGGCGACGGCCTTGCCCGCGCTGTTGAAGATGTGCAGCCCCGGCCAGTTGATGATTTGGGTGACCGACTCCAGGCCGGTACCCGACTGGCCGACCTTGGTGGGGGCCGTGCCGGTGATGGCCGGTACCCGCGTGGCGAGCACGAACACAACGATGATCACCAGGTACGGCGCGTAGGCCTTGAACACCTCGATCGGAGTGTCCCGCACGCCGGTCGCCGCGCCCACCGGCGTCGCGGTACGCGCGCCGTCGCGGCCGCCCGCGGGTGCCGGGATCCGGGTACGCAGGGCGGTGCCGGGGCCGCCCGCGGGCACCGGCTCGCGCACGCCCACACCGCCGGCCGGGACGCCGGTGCCACCGCCGGCGAGATCCTCGTCGTCCTGAGGTTCGATGTACCCCTCGGCCGGCTGCCATACCCGGGTGGCCAGCAGCACGGCCAGCGCGGAGACCAGTGAGGCGATGATGTCGGCCAGCGGGACCGACCAGTAGTTGGACGCCAGGAACTGGAACACCCCGAAGACCACCCCGCATAGCAGGGCCAGCGGCCAGACCTGCCGCAGGCCGCGCCGGCCGTCCACGATCAGCACCAGGCCGAGCGGGACGATGACGGACAGGATCGGGGTCTGCCGGCCGACCATGGCGCCGAGGTCGTTGACGGGCAGCCCGGTGACCCCGCCGAGCGTCGTGATGGGTACGGCCAGCGCCCCGAACGCGACTGGCGCGGTGTTCGCCACCAGCGCGATGGACGCCGCCTTGATCGGCCGGAATCCCAGCGCTATCAGCATGACCGAGCAGATCGCCACCGGCGTACCGAAGCCGGCGAGCGCCTCGAGCAGCGCGCCGAAGCAGAAGGCGATGATGATGGCCTGCACGCGCTGGTCGTCACTGATGGAGGCGAACGAGCGGCGCAGAATGTCGAAGTGGCCGGTCTCCACGGTCAGGTTGTAGACCCAGATCGCGTTGATGACGATCCACATGATCGGGAAGAACCCGAAGGCGGCGCCCCACAGCCCGCTGTTGACCGCGTCGAACAACGGCATCGAGTAGACCGCGACGGCGAGGATCAGCGCGACGATCACGGAGATCAGCGAGGCGAGCCAGGCTCGCATCCGGACCACACCGAGCAGCACGAACAGCACCAGCAGCGGCAGGATCGCGACGAGTGAGGATAGACCGAGCGAGTGGGCGAGCGGACTGTAGTCCTGATGATGTTCAGCAATGACCTGCATGGCGAACCCCTTCTCTGTCTGCAGGCGGGGTCATGGGGTGGTGGCGGCGGCGGTGGCGGCGGTGGCGGTGGCGACGGTTCCGGGGCCGTCGAGCGCCAGGCGCCGTAGCTCGTCCGCGGGCACGCCGCGCAGCGAGGCATCCAGGATTTGGACCGTGTGGGCGACCGGCATGCGGTGACCGAGGCGGGCCAAGGTGGTGGCCACCTGCATCCAGCAGCCGGGATTGGCGGTGACCATGATTTCGGCACCGGTGGCGAGCACGGCGGCGGCCTTGCGCTCGCCCAGTTCGTGGGCGAAGTCCGCGTGCAGCAGGTTGTAGGTGCCGGCGCTGCCGCAGCAGATCTCGGCCTCGGCGATCTCCCGGACCTCGACGCCGGGGATGCCGCGCAGCAGCCGGCGGGGTGCGTCGCGCACGCCCTGGGCGTGGGCGAGGTGACAGGCGTCCTGGTAGGCGACGGTGACCGGCAGTGGGTGCCGGGGCGCCGCCGGGCCCAACTCGTCGAGCAGTTCGGCGATGTCCCTGGCCTTGGCGGACAGGGCCTCCGCGCGCGGCGACCAGCCGGGTTCGTCGCGCAGTTGGTGGGCGTAGTCCTTGAGGTTGGAGCCGCAGCCGGCCGCGTTGACCACCACCGTGTCCACCCCGGCCCGCTCGAAGGTCTCGATCACGTGCCTGGCGAATCGCAGTGCCTGCGGTTCGCGCCCGGCGTGCGAGGACAGCGCCCCGCAGCAGCCCTGCCGTCGCGGGACGATCACCTCGCAGCCCTCGGCGGCCAGTACCCGCACCGTGGCGGCGTTGACGTCGGGGAAGAAGGTGCCCTGCACGCACCCGGTCAACAGCCCGACCGTGCGCCGCCGGGTGCCCACCGCCGGTACCCGCTCGGGCAGCGGGTGCACGCGGCCGAGCCGGGGCGCCAACGACTCCATCGCCCGCAGCGGCGCCGGCAGCCGGCCGAGCACGCCGGCGCGAGCCAGCAGCCGGCCGAGCCGGGTCAACTGGTAGACGCGCAGCGGCCCGCGCAGCACCCGGAGCCGGCGCGGGTACGGGAACAGGCCGAAGATCACGGCGCGCAGCAGGCGCTGCGCGCGGGGCCGCACCACCCGGCGTTCCAGCTGGGCGCGGGTGGCCTCGATCAGCTTGTCGTACCGGACCCCGGACGGGCAGGCGCTCACGCAGGCCATGCAGCCCAGGCACTGGTCCAGGTGGCGCACGCTGCTGGCGTCGAACGCGTCCCCCACAAGCGCCCCCTTCATGATGTCGATGCGCCCGCGCGGGCTGTCCATTTCCTCGCCCCACAGCACGTACGTGGGGCAGGTGGGCAGGCAGAAACCGCAGTGCACGCAGTCGGCCAGCAGCGCGGCGTCCGGCGGGTGGTGCGTGTCGAACGCCGGTGCCGGCGGTGGACCGTAGCCGGGCATGCCCAGCCCCACGGTCGCGGCCGGCGCGCTGCGCGCCACCGGTATACCCGACTCGATGTCGAGCTGGTTGGCCATCTAGAGCCCTCCCAACAGCCGGCCGGGCGACAGCCGCCGCCGCGGGTCGAACTGGTCCTTCACCCGCTCCATCAACGCGAACGAGTCCGGCACCGGCCCCCAGTGGTCGATCCCCGGCACCGCGGTCAGGAGCACGGCCGACCCGTCGAACGGGGCGATGGTGGCCCGCAGCGCGGCCAGGTCGACGTCGCGGGGTACGGCCGCGTAGGCCACCCCGGTGGCCGCCGAGACGGTGGCGCCGGCCGTGGGCGGCAGCGCCGCCAGCACCCGGGGCAGCGCGAACGGCGCGAACGCCAGCCGCAGCACGATCTGACCCACCGGCCGCACGCCGAACCAGTCCGGCACGGCGTCCACAATGGACCCACCACCCAGCAGCGCGACCGTCGCCCGGCACTGCCCCACCACCGACGCCGGGATGCTCTCGAACAGCACCACCAACTCGCCGTCCGAGCCGCTCCAGCGCAGTTCGACCGCGGTCGGGGTGAGCGTGGACCGGCACACCAGCGCGGCGAGCCGGCCGGCCTCGGCGGCACCGGTGACCGGCACGACCACCGCGCCGGCCGCGGGCGGGCGCGGGTGCAGCCGCCACGTGGTGGAGACCACGACGCCGAGACCGCCGTGCGCGCCGGTGTACAGCTTGCCGAGGTCGTACCCGGCCACGTTCTTGACGACCTTGCCGCCGGACCTGGCGACGGTACCGTCGGCCAGCACGACGGTCACCCCGATCAGCAGGTCACGCACGGTGCCGTAGCGCAGCCGGCGCGGCCCCGACGCGTTCGCGCTGACGATCCCGCCCAGGGTCGCCTCCGGCTCCGGCGGGTCCAGCGCGAGCATCTGGCCGTGTCCGGCCAGCCGCTCCCGCAAATCCGCCAGCCGCACCCCGGCCTCGGCGACCACGACCAGGTCGCCGGGCGTGTGCTCGACGATCCGGTTCAGCCCGGTCGTACGCAGCACCAGGTCGCAGGAGGTGGGTGGCGCCGCCCATCCGGTCTTCGTACCGGCGCCCACCGGTACCACGGTGCCCGTGGTGGATCGCAGCACGTCGGCCACCTCGCCCGGGGTGGCCGGCGCGACCACCTCGACCGGTGCCACACCGGCCACCATCACGCCCTCGGGTGCGCTCGTCATCAGAACACCTCGCCGAGCGCGGGATCGGGCGCACCGACCCGGACCCCTGGCCGCTCCCCGCACAGCCGGGGCGTGGGCATCAGCTTGCCGGGGTTGGCGATCCCGGCCGGATCGAAGGCGCAGCGCAGTAACTGCATGGCGGCCAGGTCGTCGGCGCTGAACTGGTCGGCCATCTTCGCCTTCTTCTCGAGCCCCACCCCGTGCTCGCCGGTGATCGAGCCGCCGACGGCGAGGCAGGCGTCGAGGATCTCGAATCCCAGCCGCTCGGCCGTGTGGACCGCGCCGTCGACCGTGTCGTCGAACAGGATCAGTGGGTGCAGGTTGCCGTCGCCGGCGTGGAACACGTTCGCGACGCGCAACCCGGCCACCGCGGCCAGCCGGTCGATCTCCGCCAGGACCTCAGGTAACCGGGTACGCGGGATCACCCCGTCCTGCACGTAGTAGGCAGGGCTGATCCGGCCCACCGCGGCGAACGCCGACTTGCGGCCCCGCCACATCAGCGCCCGCTCGTCGCCGTCGCGGGCGATCCGGATCTCGAACGCGTTCCTGGCCCCGGCCAGCGCGTGGACCTGGCGGAAGTTCTCGTCCACCTCAATGCTCGGGCCGTCCAGCTCGATGACGAGCACCGCCACCGCGCCGTCCGGGTAGCCGCACGCCACGGCGGCCTCGGCCGCCTCGATCGCCAGGGCATCCATCATCTCGATGGCGGCGGGCAGGATTCCGGCCGCGATGATGTCGCTGACCGTGCCGGCCGCGTCCTCGACGCTGCGGAAGCCGACCAACATGGTCTGCACGGCCTCCGGCACCTGGATCAGCCGCACCGTCACCTGGGTGACGACGCCCAGCGTGCCCTCACTGCCGACGAACGCGCCCAACAGATCGAAGCCGGGGTGTTCCGGCGCGCTGCCGCCCAGGTGCACCACGGCCCCGTCGGCGAGGACCACCTCCGCGCCCATCACGTGGTTGACGGTGAATCCGTACTTCAGACAGTGCGCACCGCCGGAATTCTCCGCGACGTTGCCACCGATGCTGCACACCTGCTGCGAGGACGGGTCCGGAGCGTACGCCTGGCGGTGCGGCGCCGCCTGCTGGGTGACCCACAGATTGATCACGCCGGGCTCGGCCACGATACGGGCGTTGTCGGGATCCACCGACACTATGCGGCGCAGCCGGGACAGTACGATCAGCACTCCGTCGGCCACCGGCACCGCACCGCCGGACAGGCCCGTCCCCGAGCCCCGCGCGACGAACGGCACGTTCTGCTCGGCACACATCCGGACCGTGGCCACCACGTCGTCGCGGTGTTCGGCCAGAACGACCACGCCCGGGCGTACCCGGAAGGCGGTCAGCCCGTCGCACTCGTAGGTGCGCAACTGGCCTGGATCCGTTATCACCTTCGCCGCACCGATCAGCCGTCGCAGGCGGTCGGCGAGGCGCAGCAGTGCGGGCGAAGGCACATCCTGAGTCGGCGAACTCATCGGGCACCTCGGGGTAACTCGACCGGTCGAAACAGCGGGGCGGCGGCCGATGGGCGCCGCCGCCCCGATGCGAGGGGACGGCTAGTGGTGCTGCTGCGCCGCCATCTTTTCCAGCGGAAGCTGGTCGGCCAGGGCGCATTCGGCGGTGACGTCGAAGTAGCTCTTCACCGACGCCTTGCCGTTGACGAACGGGTTGGGGCCGAAGCCACGGCTGGCCATCATCCGCGATTTGACGTACGCGTTGTCGAACTCGCTGTGGTTGGACAGCAGTACGTCCGCACCGGAGGCCACGGCCTCGGCCTGCATCTTCCTGGCCGAGTCGATGTAGACCTGCAGGTTGTGGATGCCCGGGTTCGGCACGTCGTTCTGGAACCCGAGCGCGGTCCCACCGGAGTAGGCCACGACGTGCGGCACACCGTAGTCGTGCACCGTGAAGATGTAGGAGTTCGTGCCCGGGGTGTGGCCGGGGGTCGGCACGACGTGGATGGTCGTGTCACCGAGCCGGATGTCCATGTCCTTGGTGCCGACCCGGATGCCGGTGCTGAAGTCCGGAGTCTGGCCGAGGAACTGCTTGGGGTGCGCGGCCACCGCGTCCCAGTCGGCCGCGCCCATCACGACCCGGGCGTTGCCTCCGGTGGCCTGCTGCACCACCTGAACGCCACCGATGTGGTCGGCGTGGGCGTGCGAGATGAAGATGTACTTGATGTCGGTCGGCTTGAGACCGAACTTCTTCATGCCGTCGAGGATCAGCGTCTGCGCGCTGTACTGGTAGCCGCTGTCGAACAGGATCAGGCCGGCGCTGGTCTTGAGCAGCCAGGCACTGTGGATGCTTCCGCCCACCCAGTAGAGGTCGTCGAAGACCTGCGTCGAGTCGGCATACCAGGTCGACTTCGCGGGGGCTTTGGACGGGTCGAGAATGTAGCCGGGCGTGACGTCGCTGTCGCTCGGCGCACCGTTGACCGGGGGCAGGAAGCAGACCCGGTTGAGGGTGCCGAGGTGTTCGAGACCCGCGGCGGTCTTGGCGGCCTGTTGAGCCGCGAGGATTTCGCCGTCGTAATCACGCGATGGGGACGGCGACGGGTGCGGTGGTTTTGGATGGCCGTTGGCGCTCTGGGCGAACGCGGGTGTGGCGGCGGCACCGGCGCCGGCCAGGAGTAGGGCGGCCGTCAGCAGCATGATCCGGGTGCGTGCGCGACGTTGCATTCGGGTTCTCCTCCCGAGTCGGTCTAGCTGCGTGTTGGACTCCGTAACTCGATAGATTTCTATCGGACAACGGAAGAATGCAGCTAGGCGACTCCGGTGTCAAGACGCACATCGATCTTTTGAGGATCGCCGGCACGCCGTGAAACCGGAGCAAAGAGGAGGAATCTCAGCGGGTCAGCTCGCCTCGCAACTCCTCGCCGAGACGCACCGCGACGGCCTGCAACAGCGGGGCGATCTCCGCGACCCGGCTCAGCGTGATCCGCCCGGACGGCCCCGACACCGAGATGGCGGCCAGCATGGGCGCGCCCTTGACCGGCACCGCCACGCAACGCACCCCGATCTCCTGCTCGGCATCGTCGAGCGCCCAACCCTGCTCGCGGATCTCGCCGAGCTCGCCGAGCAGCACCTCCGGATCGGTGTGCGTGCGCGCGGTCTGAGCCGCCATCCCGGTGCGGCGCAGCAGCGCCCGCACCTGGTCGTCGCGCAGCTGGGACAGCAGCGCCTTGCCGACACCCGTACAGTGCGCGGACACCCGCCGGCCCACCTCGGTGAACATCCGCATCGAATGCGCGGAGGGCACCTGGGCCACATACACGACGGCATCTCCCTCGAGCACGGCCATGTTCGCCGTCTCCCCGATCTGGTCGACCAGTTCGGCGAGGTGCTGCCGGCCGGTCCAGGACCCGAGCGTGCGCCCCGCGGTCTCACCCAGCCGGATCAGCCGCGGTCCGAGCGCGTACCGGCGGGACGGCTCCTGGCGCACGTACCCGTTGTGCATCAAGGATCGGATCAGTCTGTGGATCGTGGGCAGCGGCAACCCGGTCGCCGTTTCGAGTTCGGCCAGCCGCATCGCGCCGCCGGCGTCGGCCAGCAACTCAAGCAGCTGGAACGCCCGGTCCAGAGACTGCACACCGCTGGGCTTGCTGTCCATGCCACCGCCTCCCACGACATTCGCGACCGGTATCCGTCGAGTCGACCAGTGCCCTCTTGTCGAACCGTGCCCTCTTGAGGACTCGACGCTCAGTCCCTAGACTTCGGATTGCGAATGAAAGATTTCGAATGATGGAAATCTCCCATTTCGCATCACGGAACTATAGCAGTGATCCCCAACTCGCCGACCACCCGAAAAGACCGATCGCCACGGCGGTTCGCCGGCAACCCACGGTGGTTCGTCGGCTGCCCATCATCCGACCCTCAGCTCATCCGACCGTCAGCCCATCCGACCCTCAGTACATCCGACCGTCGACTCATCCGACCGTCAGCGGCGACGCATTCGATCGTGTCCACAAAGGACAAGCGCGGCGGGTGAGTGGTCGCGCGACAAGCGCGGCGGGGTGAGCGGTCGCGCGACACGCCGTGGCCAAACGCGGTGTGCCTTACTCCTGCCCTGCCGCGGGTGGGGCCGCACCAGTGGAGCCGGCGCGGTTGCGCCACCAGCTTCGAACGGGTCATCCACCGACGCCAGGATCCGACGCACGAACCGGTGACCGCGCATCGTGGGCCGGCGCCGCCTGCTCCTCGCCGGGAGACCTCCGGGCGGGTACCACGATCGCACGCGCACGCCGTCGTCGCGGCGATCGCCTTGTCGCCGCTCGGCCCGCGCATCCCGGTCGCCGCTCGGCCCGCGCATCCCGGCGCTGGGCCTCGACGTCGTCATCGGGCCGGCGCTGGTGCACACCGTGATGTTCGGGCTCGTCGCAGCCAGATCCGGCCGACCGCCGGCACGCTACGGCAACCGTCGGCGGTGGTGCGCCCCCGCTCGGCCAGCGGTATCTTGACTCAGCCGGCCTTGACCCGCTCAGCCGGCCCTGACTCGCTTAGCCAGTCCTGTCCACTCAGCAGTCCTGCTCGCTCAGCCGGCCCTGTCCGCTCGCCGGCACCTTGGGCTCGCTCAGCCGGCCTTTGACTCGTACGCCTCGCTGGCGGCCTTCAGCCCGGCCGCCTCCATCCCGATGAACCGGCGGGTGCGGGCACCGGTCAGAGCGCCGACCAGCCCGGCGAGCGGCCCACGCTGCTCGACCGCGAGCCGGATCCCGGTCGTGCCGTCCGGGTTGCGGGACAGCCAGTGGTGGCCGGTGACGCGCACTCCGATCGATGTCGCCACCCAGCTGAACCCCTCGTTCTCCCGCAGATCGTCAACCTGCCAGATCATCGACGGCATGCCCGGCTGCTTGACGCGCGCCCGGCTACCCACCCGCAGGTCACCCTCGTCCAAGCGCTCGACCGAGGTCATGGACTTCGTCCAGCGCGGCCAGTCGCTCACATCGGTCAGCGCGGCCCAGGTGGCAGCGATGCTGGCGCTGCTCGTCGTCGTCGTTTCGATCGTCACGGGAACCTCCATACCGCAGATGTACCGTATGGTACATCCCACCTTGGATCCCGCCGCGACCCCGGGCGTACCTACGCCTCGGTGCGGTTGCGCGCCGGTAGCTTGCGATAGAGCACCCGGAGCAGACGGAACATCATCCGCTCCGAGTACCCGGCGGCGCGCGCCAATTCGGCCGCCGTGCCGCCGTCGGCCAACTGTCGTAATCGGCCTTTCCCCCGGCGACGCCGATCCTCGCCGCCCGCGAAGAGCCTGGACGTACTCGGGCGTGTCCGGCCAGTCGAGCGGAGCCAGCAGCGGAGTGGCCGGGCGCACCGGTGGGCAGTGGCGGCGGCCGTCTGAGACTCAGATCGACGCCGCGACGACCCGCGACCAGACGCTGGCGTGCTGCCAGCGGCGAGCCGGCGCTCGGCGGGCCCGCGTTCGCGGTGATGGATTGTTGCCGGTGGGTGTCATTGCCTGCGGTGGTAGATGTTGCGGCGGGGTTGTTGGTCGGGGTCGAGGTATCGGGGTGGGATGAACTCGGGTAGCCCGTCGGAGGCGACTCTGACCTGCCAGTCGCCTTGGTGGATTACCCGGTGGTGGTGTGCGCACAGCAGGACCCCGTTGTCGAGGCTGGTCGGCCCGTCATCCAGCCAACTGATGAGGTGGTGCCCGTCGCACCACCTGGGTGGGCGGTCGCAGCCGGGAAACGCGCAACCCCGGTCGCGTAGCACCAGGGCTCGGCGGATCGGGCCGGTGAACAGGCGCCGTTCCCGGCCGAGGTCCAGGACCTGACCCGTGCTGCCCAGCACGGCGGGCACGATCCCGGCATCACACGCCAGCCGACGCGCGGCGGCCGGGCTGAGCACGGTCCCATCGTCCAACGTGGCGGCGCCGATCTGCCGGCGCAGGGTGTCCAGGTCGACGGTGACGGTTACCTGCGGCCGGTCCCCACCGTTGTCGGGCAACTCCCCGCCGGCCAGGGCGAGTCGGCATACCTCCACCAGGGCGTCGGCGCGTCGCTGCTGCGGGCTACGCAACCCCGCCTCATCGGCCGGTCGGGGTGCGCACAACGGGTCGATCGCCGCCCGGACCACGGCGGCGGACTCCTGATCCAGCCACCCGGTCAACCGCACCCTCGCCTGGCCCGGCACGTCGGTCGGATACAGGCACCGGTCGGCGTGGGCACGGTCCTCGTCCCGGGCCAAACTGTTGCGCGGCCTGCCTCTCGGCGACCTGGGGGGCGACCACGTCCAGCAGTCGGCTGGTCAGCCGACCCAACTCCCTGGGCCCGAACACCGCACACTGCCCAACCAGAAACTCCTCCCCCTCGGCCCGAACATGCCCCGGCAAAGTCGGGACAGCGGCCGCGATCACCTGAGCCTGCTCAAGATTGACCGTGCCGGCGGCCAACGCCTCCACCGTCTTCGGCAACCCGCCGTGCAACGCCGCGGCGAGCCTCACCTGACGCGCCGCCGTACCCCCGGACAACCGATACCGGTCACGCAACCACGCGGTCGTCGTCGTAGCACCCTGCCGCCGGGCAAGGTCCCGCCCATCGACCTCCCGAATCAAACCCAGCCGCACCGCGTCCAACCGCGACGCCAACGCATACGCCCGATCCAAACAGTCAACCAACACCTGCGGGGACTGAGCCCAGACCGACGCGCGCGCGAGCGACCGCACCGCCTGCTCCAGCCCGATCAACGGATCCCCGTCCACGAACCAACACTATTGATGAGGTCTGACACTCTCGGGCCTAGCGATCCGGGTCACTGGCCAAATGCGTGAATGATGAACGAACCCGGCTGGGGCCTTGCCGGATGGAACGCGTGGCCGGCCACCCTTCTGGGCCGAGCCGCAGACTCGCCCCACCACCAACGTCCACGCACAGCAACCCGGCCCGTTATTTCTACAGCCAATGAGGCGCGTGACTAGGGGAAGATTCCAGCCGGGATCCGTACGCGGGCCAGGATGCCCCGGTCGGCGTCATCGCCAAAAAGGCCGACCCGCACCGACCTGCTCCGTCGCTCCGGCCGGCGCGACCAGGCCCACGACGCCTACCGGCGCACACTCGACCTCGCGCGGACCGAGCCCGGACAGCGTGTCCTGCATGACCGGCTGGCCGAGAGCGTACCCGCGGGTCCGGCCGAGGCCGGCCGAGCCAACGGCGCGCGCCGGCGCGCCTGAGGAGCTTGGCCCCGCTCCTGGCCGATTGACAACTGTGAAATCCGGGTTAGCCTGCCGTTTGTGTCTATGACCCGAAGGGTAGAACAACCCGGACTGTCTGAGCGTCGGACGGTCTGGTCGATAGCGCGTTGGCCACGCCGACGGCCTCGGGCTCGAGATCTCCCCAGTTCACGGTCGCTGCTGCCGAAAGGAACGTCATGTTCGCTCGCGTCAACTCCGCGCAAACGGCAGCCGACAAGCTTGCCGATCTCGTCAAGCTTTCCGAGGAGCAGCTTTCCGCCACCCGTGAGGCCCCCGGCTTCAGGGGCTTCTACCTACTCGCTGACCGTAGCAGCGGCAAGGTCGTGAGCATCACACTGTGGGACAGCGATGACGACCGGCGGCAGTTCGAGGTCCGAGGCGCCCAGCAGCGTGATGGGACGACTTCGGAGCTGGGCATTACGCCTACTCCTGTTGACGTCTATGAGGTAGTGCTACAGGCATGACCTGCCACCGTGGGTGAGCAAGGATCAATCCAATGAGCACACCGAGCAATCCGCCTCCCGGTCTCCGGGAGCGCAAGAAGATCAAGCTGCGCCGCGCCATCCAAGCCGCGGCGCTGCGCCTGTTCGAGGCCCAGGGCTACGAGCACACCACCGTCGAGCAGATCGCCGAGGCCGCCGAGACCTCGACCACCACCTTCTACCGGTACTTCCCCACGAAGGAAGATGTCGTGCTCGACAACGACGCCTCTCCCCTCTTCGAAGCCACCGTCGCCACGCGACCCGCCGACGAGCCCCTGACCGCGACCATCCGCGCTGCCATGGGCGCGGTCGTGGCCGCGGCCGAAGCCGACCGTGACCTGACCTTCGCCCGGATGCGGCTCGTCGCGACCGTCCCGGCCCTCGAAGCTCGGCACGCCGGCCAGGAGCGCAGAACCATCGACCTCCTGACCCGCCTGCTCGCCAACCGCACCGGCCGCCCCGCCGAGGACTACCAACTCGAACTCATCGCCTTCGTGCTCGCGGGCGTCCTGTTCTCCGCCTCCCGCCGATGGGTAGCCGAACAAGGCACCACGCCGTTCGCCACCCTGGTCGGCCAGGCCGTCACCACCATCGAGCCCCTCCTGGCCGCGCTCGAACGCCCCAGTTGACGCTCGCCGGGGCGGGTCAGCCGCGCAGGACGCCGACGCCGCCGTACAGGTTGGCCTCGCGGGCTTCCCGCTCGCTGACCGGCCGATCCGGGTGCCATTGTGGTAGCAGCGTGACACCGGGATCGACCAGTTCGTAGCCGGAGAAGAAGCGGGCGATCCGCGGCGGCGGGCCACCTCGTGCACATTGCCCGCCGTCGGAATGCCCGAGCCGAGGTCGAGGAACTGGTCGATGCCCCGCCACACCAGGTAGCTGACGACCCGGCCGAGGAACGCCCGGTTGACCCCGACCGCGACGCGGAAGTGCGGGAACACCGCCGTCGCCTGCCGCGCCGCCTCGCGGTCCACCTCGAAGTTGGACGCGCCGCCGAGCAGGTAGTCGTACATGCGCACGGAGTTGGGCCGTTCGTCGCCGAGGGTCGGCAGCTTATCGGTCCCGGGATCGCTGTCGTCCACCACCGACCCATCTTGGCACCGACCGGCACCCCGCGGTGCCCGCGTCCTCACGCCCCGGGCGTCGCCACTGTCCGCAGGCGAAGCACCTCGGACTTGTCGTACATCCGCGTGGGATGTGCCGGCAGGTGCGTCCAGGCGATCCGCAGCCGCCCGGCGTCGAGCCACGCCATGCCCTGGAAGTCGACCGACTCGCCGTCGTCGCTGCTGCCAGCGACCTGATCCAGCACCTGGCTGTACTGCTGTCCCGTGGCCACGTTGATGAGCAGCACGCCGATCGCGCCGACGGACCCGCCGGGCGTGGCCTGGGCGACCGCCAGCCACTGCCCATCGGGCGACAACCGCATCCCGAACCCCGGGTCGCAGTCGCCAACCGGAAGGGTGCGGCTGGAGGTCTGCGCCCCGGTACGGTCGTCGAGCACCCGCAGGGTGCAGTGCGTCGGAGTGTCCGGGGGCTGCGCGTCGCCCTGCTGTGCGTCGCCCTGCAACTCGACGAAGTGCCCGCCGGCCAGCGCCGCGCCGGGGCTCAGCGCCGGCCAGGACAGTGCCTGCTGGCGCCCGGTGGCGAGGTCCATGGTGAGCAGGTGTGACTGCCGGTCGTACATGAAGACCCGTTGGTCGTTCGTCCCGATCAGGCCGAGCGCCGCGGTGTCCCGCAGCGAGCGCACTCTCCCGTCCGGGCCCACCACCGCGAGGTTGAACCGCTCGTCGGCACCGGCCGGGGTCGGGCTCGCCGCGGCGCCCGGTGGTGGCGTGGTCTCGGTCGGGCTCTTGGTGCCCAGCGCGACGAACCCGCCGTCTGGCAGCGACATCGCCGTCACGACAGCGGCGAGCCCGGGCACGTGGCTGGTCAGCAGCCGCCCATCGGGCAGCACCTCATCCAGGTCGTCGTTGTTGCGTACCCCCACCTGCGCGCCGTTGTCCCCTTCCGAGGACTGGCCGTACGGCACGAAGAAAAGCCGCTGCAACCCCGCGGTACCGGGCGCCGGGGGGCTGGCCGCGACCGTGGGCGAGGCCGGCGGGGTGGACACCACGGTCAGCGGCGCCGGGCCGCCAACCGGGCCGAAGAGCGCCACCCCGCCGAACAGGACGGTGGCGACCAGGGCGGCGGACAGGCCGACGTACAGGGTCTGCCGGCGCCGCCGGGCTGCCCTGCGACGCCGGATCGAGGCCACGTCGCCCGGGTACCCGGGAAGGTCTGCGGCCGCGCCGCGCACCAGCGCCACGAGTTCGTCATCGAGGTCAAGATCTTCGTCCCGGGTACCCATCACGCCTCACCCTCAACGGTCAGAACGGTCCGCAGCGCGGCGAGCGCCCGGGCGAGCCGGCTCTTGACCGTGCCCTGCGCGAGCCCGAGCAGGTCCGCTGTCTCCACGGTGGACAGGTCCAGCAGCACCCGGCAGACGACCACGGCGCGCTGGTTCAGCGGCAGCCTGCGCAGCGCGGCCAGGGCCACCGGGGTCTGCGGATCGGTCACCGCCGCCTCGTCGCGGTCGGGCCACAGTGGCTGCTCCCGGCGCCGCTTGCGCCACCACGAGGTGGCCCAGTTGAGCCCGACCCGGTATGCCCACCCGCCGGGGTTTTCCATGCTCCGTACGGCGTGCCACCGGGCGCAGGCACGCGTCATCGCCTCGTCGGTCGCTTCCCGGGCCAGATGCGCGTCGCCGAGCGTCATCGCCAGCGCCCGATACACGCTGTCGGACTTGGCGCGGTAGAACGCGTCGAACGAGTGGTCATCCGGCTCGCGCGCCACGGGCACCCGTGCCGCTGCCGGCAGCTCCCGCGTCGGTGGGGCATCCATGCCAGATAAACGCGCCCGCACCCCGAACGGTTCCATCGATGTCCAGATCGGACCGGCAACCCCGCCGCACCGAACGACGCTCGCGGATTTAGCCAATTATGTTAGCCATGATCCAATCTGGGGCATTAATTCCAATCTGACCGTTCGCGCCGGGGTGACCGGCGTCTCATCGCGGGGGCGTGGCCGAGATGCTGAACCCCGCTAGTATTTGTTGTACCCCGCTAGTAAAAGCGGGTGTGTGACTCATGTTTCGGAAGGTGTTCTGATGTACAGCCCTACTACTTCCCTGCCCGACGAGTTCGCTGGGCGGCGGGCCCTGGTGACCGGCGGCTCCCGCGGTATCGGCGCGGCCGTCGCGCGGCGCCTGATCGAGGCCGGCGCGGCGGTGGTCACCAGCGCCCGCACCGCCACCGAGGACACCCCGAAGGAGTCGACCTTCATCGCGGCCGATCTGCGCTCGGAGGCCGGCGCCCGGCAGCTGGCCGAGCGGGCCGTGGAGACGCTCGGCGGCCTGGACATCCTGGTCAACGCGGCTGGGGCCGCTCGCGTGCACCTGGCCGGTCCAGCCTCGATCCCGGACGCCGAATGGCAGGACTCGCTGGACATCAACTTCCTGTCGGCCGTGCGGCTCACCAACGCCGCACTGCCCGCCTTGCAGGAGTCCGGCAACGGCGCGGCCATCGTCAACATCAGCACGGGGGTGGCGAAGAACCCGCAGGCGCCGGTGCTGCACTACGCGGCGGCCAAGGCCGCACTCGCCACCTACAGCAAGGGTCTGGCCAACGCCCTGGCCCCGGCCGGCATCCGGGTCAACGTGGTAACCCTCGGCCCGGTCGAGACCCCCGGCGGCACGGAGATCATGCAGACCATCGCCGACGCGATGGGGGCGCCGCTCGCGGCGATGGCGAGCGGCATCCCGCTCGGCCGCTTCGGCGACCCGCGCGAGGTCGCCGAGGCGGTCGCGTTCCTCGCCTCGACCCGCGCGCAGTGGATCACCGCCGCCGACCTCGACATCAACGGCGGTCAGTGACCTTGCCGGTGGATGCCCGGCGCTGCCCCCGCGGCGCTGGGCATGCCGAGGGTGATCGTCCGCTGGTGACGTACGATCGGGATCATGCCGCGTCCCACTACCCAGTCCAGACTTGATGATCTGGCCGCCGCGTTCACGGAGTTGGGGCCGGCGTGGGGTAAATGGATCACCGCGTGCACCCCGGCCGCCTCGGTCAGCTACCCCCGGATGCGGCTGCTTCGAGTCCTCGACCAGGACGGCGACCGGACCATGACGCAGCTGGCCTACTCGCTGAACGTCACGCAACGCCGGATCACGTCCCTGGTCGACGCGCTCACCGAGGACGGCTTCATCGATCGCCGGCCCAACCCGGCCGACGGTCGCAGCACGGTGATCAGCCTGACCGAGCTCGGGCGCGACCACCTGCACCTGATCTGGCAGCAGTTCCAGGCCGACATCGCCGCGGTTTTCGGCGACCTGACGGTCGAGCAGCAGAAGCAACTGCTGGACATCACCCCGTCACTGACGCAGGCCCTGCGACGGCGGACCGCTGCCCGGGTAGGCGGCGAGTAACCGCGCGGGGTCAGCCGCTGATGATGGCTCACTGGGCGAGGGCACGCGGGCCCCGCGCGAACTGGGTACCGACAGCCACGACGGCCAGGAGACCAGCGATGGCCAGTGTCGCGGTTTTCGGGCCGAACGCCTCGGCCAGAAATCCGGCGCCGAACGGGCCGAGCCACTGGATCGAGGCCGCCCCGAAGCTGATGGCGCTCGACACCCGGCCCATCAACGCGTCCGGGATGATCCGCGCCTCGTAGGTGCCGAAGACGACGTTGATCGGCCCCGTGAGGAACATCATGAGCGCGAGCAGGGCGGCGATCATCCACGCGGACGGCACGAGGGCGATGCCGACGAAGACCAGCGCGGCGATCCAGGACAGGGCGATGATGATCAGACGTCCCGGCACCCGCTCGGCGATCCTGCTCGACAGGAGCGACCCGGTCAGCCCGCCGATGGCCCCGATGGAACTCACGGCTCCAACCAGCGTGGCACTGCCGTGGTGGCTGTGGATGAGCACGACGACCAGGATCAACAATCCCGCGTTGCGGGCGTTCGCGATCGCGACCCACACCATGAGGAACCGCAGATAGGCATTGCGGCGGATGAACCGTAGCCCGGCGCCGATGCTCGCGAAGACCGATTGGCGGACCCCACGCTCGTCGGGGTCCGGGCCGAGCGGACGCCGGATAAGCACCGCCCCGAGCGCGCCAGCCAAAAACGACAGGGCGTCGCCGAGGAACGGAGCCCAGGTCGCGAGGCTGAACAGGAAGCCGCTGGCGGACGGCCCGGCCAGCCTGACGGCCATGGTCCGCCCCTGATACTGCGCGAAGGCGGTGGGCAGCTGCTCCTCCGGCACGACTCGGCGCAGCGTGGCGAGTTCCGCGCCCCCGGCCAGCCCGCTGACGAGGCCCTGGACGAAGCCAACCGCCGAGAGGTACGTGATGTTGACGTGGCCGGTCGCCACGGAGACGACGACCGTACTGACCGCGAGCGCCTGGATGAGCGGCCCGGCCGTCAAGATGGTGCGACGCGACAACCGGTCCGCGAGCACTCCGCCGAGCAGCATGGTGACCAGGCCCCCGATGCTCACGGCGGCGCCGACCGTGCCGGCGCGCGCGGCCGATCCGGTCAACACGAGGATGAGCATCGGGTAGGCGATGACCGACAGCGCACTACCAAAGTCCGAGACCGTGCCGCCGATCCACCAACTGGTGTAATCGCGGTTGCGCAGCAGCAGCCGGGGCCGCGGCGTCGGCCCGGTGGAGGTCTCGCCGACCGTATCTCTGGCGGCGGTTGTCAACGGCTGCTCAGCTCATCCCACGGGCGGCCGGCGGCAGGATGGAGCCTAGGCATGCCAGCCCGCCACGTTCTGCGAAGCACCCTGAGCGCCGTTGACGACACCGCTGGTCAGAGCCGGATTGTGGCGGACCACGCATCCGGCGTTCCTTCCACCGAAGACGGCGAAACCCAGCACGGGTGCCACCTCGACGCGTCGCGCCGTGCCGGTTCCGCGGTTGTAGAAGGCCATGCTGACGCGGTCCGGCTCCGCGTACTCCTGCACGATGAACGCGTCGGACAGCGCGGATTCCACCGCGCCGCGCCATTCGCCGTGCGGCGTGAACCTTCCCACGGTGACCCCGTGGCCGCCGTACCCGTAGACGGGCTTGAGAACGAAATCCTCCCGGTTGCGTCGCAGGAGCTCAGGCAGATGCCAGGTCCTGCCCCGGTAGTCCACCTCCACGGGCTCGACGATGCGGGTCCAGGGCAGGTGAGCCGCGACGAATTCACGGTCGTGACCGTTCATCGTGTCGGCCGCCGAGGAGAGCCAGGCGAGGACCTTCTTGTTCTGGATGAGGCGCGACGACTCGGGGGCCAGCATGAGCGTGCCGTTGTCCGCGGCGCGCCGCACGAGGTCGAGGTCGATGCCCAGCTCCTTCCATTCGGCGGGGATGAAATGGCGGAGGGCGGCGCTGAATCTGCCCGGCGAGTGGGCGAGGTCCTCGGGCTCTTGAAACACGGCGTCGATGTCGTGCTTCGCCATGAACTCCGTCTCGACCGACCAGTACCTGGGATGCGCGTAGAAAGTCTCCCGCTTGGTCGCCAACAGCGCCACCGAGCGCGGGCCGTCCACCCACCTGCAGGCGTCCTCGTAGAGCAGCCGGCGCGCGTCGAAGGGATCATCGAAGTGCACCCGCCCGCTGACGTCGGCCACCTCCTCCCGATGTTGCCCGACGAGGAGGTGCATGAGGTTCGGACCGCCTATCGAGCCGCCGACGTTGTTCTCCAGAACCTTGAGAACTCCTCCGCTGACGACGGCGTCGATGCGGAACATGCAGGACGCCCAGGTCTTCTCCATCGTGGTGTCCGCGCTGAGCAGATCGTGGTTGTCATCGCCTCCGGTCAGGGCGGCCCTCAGCCCGGCCGGATCGCCCCCGACGCTCCAGGCCACCTCCTGGAGTAGCGCGTCGATGCGCTTGACCACGGCCAGGTGGCTGTCGTATTCGGCGCTGCTGAACAGCAACGGCTCGATGGGCACCTCGTCCGAGGGAACGAAGGGGATTCCCTCGGCCGCGGTCAGGAGACGCTGCGCCTTCCGCGCCGCGGCCCGGTGATCGCCCGCCGCCAGATCCCCGCCGAGGTCGCGATAGTCGAGCATGTCGTCACTCCTTCAGGAGGCCCTCGGCCAGGGTTCGGCCGTCTGCGCGGATCTCGTCACCGAGTCCCGGAGGACTCGCTGGTAGCCCCGGTCGGGACCGGGTCTCGGAACAGGGCGCGGTGCAGCCACGAGGCGCGGACCGGACCGTTCGCGTAGGGGCACTCGGCGCGCACCGGCGTGACCGTCCCATCGCGGTGCCGCACCGTTGCCGCGAAGGACCACTCGGGGTGCACCTCGTCGTACAGGCGCCTGGTGGCGGTGACCGCCAGTGTGTCACCGACCTCGACGCGGACCGCACGGTCGGTGTCGAAGGGAACGAGCACCGGTGTCCAGTTGGTGTCCGTATCCATACTGTCCAGATAGGGCTGGGAGGCAGCGCACTGGAGTTGGAGCCAGAGCACGAAACTGTCGATCTCGCCGGGCCGCGTCACCTTCAGGTGGATTTCCCGGGGGTTGTCGTAGGCGCCGCTGGTGAGATTCAGGTCCTCCAACATCGCGGTGTCGGTCAGCAGGTCGGCATAGCTGACCCCACTGAGGCACATCCGCACGTCGAAGATCGACTCCACGCTGTCGAACACCTGCGCGGTGTATGACGCGGCCTCCGGATGCAGCGCGGGCGCGTCGCCCAGCAGTGCGCGAGCTCCCAGCGCCGCGATCGGAGTTCTGACCCGGTGCGGCACTACGGGGGCGCCCGGTCGCAGGTGCCGCCGCCGCGCGTCGTCCACGGCGGCGGCGATGCCCTCGGCTCCCCCGATGGCGCCGAC
The DNA here is from genome assembly GCF_039543385.1 of Rugosimonospora acidiphila. Taxonomy (NCBI): domain Bacteria; kingdom Bacillati; phylum Actinomycetota; class Actinomycetes; order Micromonosporales; family Micromonosporaceae; genus Rugosimonospora; species Rugosimonospora acidiphila. Next base: position 16,559 of record NZ_BAABJQ010000033.1, on the reverse strand, counting down.
CAGTTCGGCGATGCACAGCTCCGCATCTTGCGGGAGTACGACCTGCGTGGCGTCGCCGTACAGGACCGTCACGTGTGGGCCGATCCGCCGGGCGCGCTCCCGGGCGACCCTCGCGCTCTCCTCCAGCACCTCGACAGCGAAGACCTTGGCCGCACCGCTCTCGGCCGCCAGTGAGGTCCACAGGAGGTCGGGCCCGACGCCGAGTTCGAGGACCACCCGGCCCTCGGCCTGGAGCGTGATGGCCTCCCGGAAGAGCTTGTTGCGCTCCTCGTCCTGGAGCATCACGCCGTAGAAGAACTCGTCGTAGACGGGGTACTCGCCGACCGACGGCCAGAGCCGGCGGCCGCCCTGGGGCGGCCGCCTGCTGGTCCGAACCTCGATGGCGTTGCCCCCTACCTCGATGAGCTGCCACTGCGGGTCGGCGGTGTTATCCATCAGACCCCATTCCAGGTGGGCTCGGCGAGCGAGGTGGGCGTGGCTCCGGACGCGGCGAGTTCGTCCAGCGTGGACACCTTGAAGTCCGGGGTTGCCGGCATCAGCTCGATGATCCGGCAGAACTGCTCGACGGCCGCCTTCGCGACCTCGTGATCGACCTCGCCGACGGTGTAGATGAGCCGGCCGCGCAGCCCTTCGCCGCCGGTGTAGAGGTTGAGGGTCAACGCATAGGCGATCTGGTACTCGTCGACCGCGACCGGCTCGGCCGTGAGCCCGGGCAGCCGCAGGTCCCCCGCCGTACCTTCCTCGATCACCTGCATCGTCACCTGAACGAGTGGATGCCGCGCGGGCGACGGCTGCTCCCCCAGTTCGGCCAGCAGCACCTCGAACGGGAGGTCCTGATACGCCATCCCGCCCAGCATCGTCTTGCGGACCCGCCGGACCAGCTCAGTACCGGTCGGGTCGCCACGCAGGTCGGCCCGGAGCGCGAGGAGGTTGACGAAATAGCCGACCGACTCCTCGTACTGGATCATGGTGCGGCCGGCCACCGGCACCCCGACGAGAAAGTCCGCTGTCCGAGCCGCGCGACCGATCACCACCTGGAACGCGGCCAGCAGCGTCATGTACAGGGTCGCGCCGCATGAGCCGGCGAACTGCTGCAACCGATCCGCGACCGTGGCCGGGATCCAGAACTCGAGTTCCCCGGCCTGGGAGGCCTCCTCGTCCGGGACGTCCGCCGCACCGGTGCCGCCGAAATCGAGGGTCCTGGGCGCGTCGCCGAGGTGGGTGATCCAGTAGTCGACGAGTTCGCCGAACTCCTCACTCGCCGCGGGGGTCTGCTGCCAGCGCGCGAACTCGGTGAATGACGGCGCCGGCACGGCCGTGGTGGCCTGCTCATCGGCGGGCACGCCGGCATAGAGAGCGGACAGCTCGGCGAACAGCAGTTCCAGAGACCAGCAGTCCGCGATCATCCGATGCTTGACGAAGGCGAGGACATGGCTGTCGTCGTCGAGTGCGAGCACCCCGACCCGGAACAGCGGCCCGTGTTCGAGGTCGAACGGAAGCTCCGCCTGCTGCGCGACGTACAGCTCGATCGCGGCGATCGAATCGAGTCCCGCCGCGGCGCTCGTGACGCTCAACGAACCACGCCAGCGCGGGTCGACGACCTGCCGGAGTTCGCCGTCGATCCGCACGAACCTGGTCCTCAGCGCCGGGTGCCGTTCGACCAGGGCCTCGACCGCCGTGCTGAACGCCCGCAGATCGAGCGCTCCGCTCAGCCGGAAAACCGCGAAGTCCTGATAGACGGCAGTCAGCCCGCGGACCTCATGGACATACCACTGACTTTCCTGACCGTACGAAACGGGATACGTCTCCGTCGTCATGTCGCCACCGCCTGCGATCGAGCATTGGTCGTTGGTCGCAACGGGCGCCGGCTGCCGGCGTGCAGCCACAGCCGGGCCGGCGCGCCCGCGGCCGAGGCCGCGGCCTGACAGGCCGCGAAGGCGGCGGCGGGCTCGGCGTCGCTAGTGCCGGCGGCGCCATAGATCTGCACGAGGGCCTGGGCACAGGCAAAGGCGGCCTCGGCGGCCGCCGCGGCCCCCGCGGCGGCCCGATAGCCCGCCCCGATCCCGGCGTCCTCGTCCCGACAAAGTGCGCGCAGATACGCCCGGGCCTGGGTGATGAGCGCTGCCACCCGCGCCAGCCGGTGGCCCGCCGCCTGCAGCTCGATCAGGGGACGGCCGCTGATCATTCGCTTGCCCGCCCGTCGCCGCGCCAGAACCATGGCGCGCTGGGCTGTGCCGACCGCGACCGACGCCAGGGCGAGCAGTTCGCGATCCGCGATGCTCTCGGCCTGCTTGCTGGTGAGCGTGACCGAGCCCTCGAACTCCCGGCCGGGGCCGAGGGACAGAAACCAGGTACTCGTTCCGTCGCTGCCTTCGCTCTCCTCTGCCGAGGCGTGCAGCAGCCACCGCGCGTCGCTCCACTGCCCTGGCTTGCCGACCGGCAGGGCCGGCAGGGCATCCGGGCCGAAGATGTCGAGCAGCCTCCGGGCGGACAGCAGGCACTTGACGGGTTCGCCGGCCGCCGCCCGGCTGCTCAGCGCCTCTGCCCAGTCGGTGAACGAAACGGCCACGGGCGGCGCGACAATCAAACTACTCACGGCATTCACACCTCACCAAGACTTGGGTCGAGGGATATGGTGTCCAGCAACAGGTCCACCGCGTTGCCGGAGATGGACAGCTCCGGACCTTCCGCAACGGCCGCGCGCAGCCGCCGGACGAGGTCGCCTCTGGTCTGGACGACCGGCTCGGGAAGCAACTCCTCGGCGACCCATCGGGCGACCGCCTGTGCCGCTTCCCCACAGGTGTACTTGGAGTAGGCCGAGCTCACGTAGTCGAATTCGAAGTCGTCGGCGCCGGCGATGGTGGCGTCGGCGAGTTCGTGTGCTGCCTGCAGCCCGTATTCGAGCCGGACGAGACCGGCCCGCCGGCGCTCGTCGCACAGCTGCGGGAAGGCCACCAGCGTCTCCTCGGCGGCCCGCAGCCACACCCTGCCCCGGCTCAGGTAATCCAGGCCGGCTCGTTCGTAGCCGGCCGCGGAGGTCAGTACGCGGAAACCCCCGCCCAGCGGACCGACCATGGCGTCGTCGGGGACGGCGACCTCGTCGAAGCTCACGGTGAAGTAGGGCTCGCCGAGCAGCCGTGGACGCTCCGCGACGGTGATGCCCGGACTCGTCAGGTCGACGACGAACAGGGTGATCCCGGAGTACCGGTTGGGGCCCTTGGAGGTGCGGGCAGAGCACAGCCCGATGCTCGACCAGTCGGCATGCAGACTCCAGCACTTGCGCCCGTTGAGGATCCAACCGGCCGCACCCTCACGGGCGCTCGTGGTGATCGCCGCGGCATCGGATCCCGCGTCGACCTCGGACAGCAGAAGGCTGGCGAGCGTACGGCCGGAGGCGATGCCCGGCAGCCACCTGCGCCGCTGCTGTTCCGTACCGAAGTACAGCACCGCGCACCCGACGCCTTGGACGGTCACCAGATGCACCTCGTCGGCGAATCCCCGGTCGCCCAGCGCGTCGGCCACCGCCGCGTAGTCGGCCAGCGTGCCGCCGCGACCGCCGTACTCCTCGGGATAGTGCGGGGCGAACAGGCGGGCTTCGCCCAGTGCGGCGAACGCCTGCCGCGCCCCCGCTCCCGGTGGCAGGCCGTCCAGGATGCGGGCGACCTCGTCCTCCACGGTGCTGCGGATCATCGCGCGGGCGATTCTGCGCCGGTGGCCGCTGCCTGCCGCCGTTGCACGGCCGCCACACCGTCGGCGAAGTCTGCCAGCACGGAGTTGGCGAACAGCAGCGTCGTGCGGATCGGCAGGTCGAGCCGGCGTCCGACCCTTCCCACGAAGTGCATACCCGTCACGCTGTCGCCGCCAACGTTGAAAAAGTCGTCGGACAGGCTGATGCCGTCGCCGAGCAGATCCCTTGCCTGCTCCAGCACAATGGCCTCGATCTCGTTCATTGCCGTCACTCCTCCCGGGCGTCTCTCGTTCACGGATCCCTGCCTGAACCGGCACGCGGGCTCAGTCGTCCTCCAGGCCGCTGTGCGGCTGGTAGTCGGTCAGTGCCGACGCCAACTCCTTGGCCGCGGCCTCGAACTCGCCAAGGGGCCGCATCAGGGCGATCCTGATGAAGCGGGATCCCCGCTCGGGCTCGGCCCAGAAGAACGGCGCGCCCGGCAGGACCGCGATGCCGCGCGTCTGCAGCCAGACGCACAGCTCGAGGCAGTCCCACCCCTCGGGCAGGTGCAGCCAGGCAACGCTCATCGTCGCGCCACCCTCGACCGGCGACACGGGCCCGTCGGCCAGCGCCTCGGCGAGAATGGCCCGGTTGGTGGCACTGGTGGACCGGGCGCGCTCCACGATGCCGGACTTACCCGACTCGGCGATCAACGCGAAGATGAAGGCGGAGACGTTCAACAGCAGGTCGTCGGTGATGGCTTCCAGGGCATCCCAGCGCCGTGGGCCGGCGATCAGGCTGCCCAGCTTCAGGTCCAGCGTCGGCCAGACCTTGCCCACATCCTCGATCCCGATGTGGTCGACACCGTTGTCCTCGAAGAAGGCATAGAGGTCGCGGGTCGCCAGGTGGTCGCTGAAGAGGCGGAAGCTGAAGTCGACGACCAGCACCTTGCCGCGGTCGCGACACTCCAGCGCGATCCGCTCGACATCCTCGACGCGGGGGTCCAGGCCGGTCGGGTTGTTGGGCACCACCAGGAACAGCGCGTCGATCTCGTCCCAGCAGTCGAGGGAGCCCGGGTCGGTGAAGACGTCTTCGGAGACCGGGATCAGTGGCACGCCGTGCCGCTTGAGAATGTCGGGGATGTTGTCGAAGGTGGGGTGCAGCAGCCCCACGGTGATCCCTTCCAGGCGGAAGTGGTTCGCCACGACCTCGATCGACAGCGATGAGGAGTAGTGGTACAGCGGCTTCTGCGCTCGTTCGAGAACGCTCGGCTGGCCGGCGGCCTTGAAGAAGACGCGCTCGAAGTCCTGTTGCACCTCCAACTGCAGGCTCGCCTCCGCCTTGCGGAAGATCTCGGGAAGCCGGTCGAGCACAGCCTGGTTCAGGTCACCCTGCCGAGCGTGCCCGTCGGCGAGGTTGTGCATGGTCATCAATGCGGACCATTCGATGCGGGTGAGCGTCGAAATTGCCCTGGTCTGCAGGGCGTCGCCGACGTGGTTGGCGGCGATCGTGTCCGGGATCATGCGGGCTCCTTGTGAGGCTCGATGGGAACTGTTTGCGGGGATGACCTTCCGATCAGGCTGCGGCGACTTGCTGTGGCTGAGCCGGCCGAATATCGGCGAGGACCGCCGCCGCGGCGCGGTCCCTCTTCCCGTTCTTGGTCAGCGGCATCTGCTCGATCTCCCGCCACTCCGACGGGATCATGTACGAGGGGAGGTGGTCGGCCAGGCCACGCCGCAGCTTCGGCCGGTCCAGCGTCGTGCGTGCTGACGGGACGACGACCGCGACCAGGCGCGTGGTGCCGGCGAAGTGCTCGGGCACGACGACGGCGTCCACGACGTCGGGCTGTGCCCGCAACCATCCTTCGACCTCGCCGAGTTCGACACGGAAGCCCCGTACCTTGACCATTTGACCGAGCCGTCCACAGTGGACGAGTCTGCCGGTCTCGTCGACTCGGCCCAGGTCCCCGGTCAGGTAGACCCGCTGTCCCGGCTTGACCGGGTGCGGCAGGAAGCGCGTGGCGGTCAGGTCGGGCTGCCCGAGGTAGCCGTCGGCCAGCTGGAGCCCGGAGATGACGATCTCGCCGACCTCACCGCGACCGACGGGCCGCAGGTTGCCATCCCACAGCATCACCTCGACCCCGTCGATGGGCAGGCCGATCGGGGCCAGCGGCCCACCGTCCTCCGCGGTGCACCGATGCACGGTGGACCAGACGGTGCCCTCGGTGGGCCCGTACTCGTTGAACAGCGGTACGTGTGGCAACTCCTGCAGGTGCCGCCGGGCCAGTCCCCGGGCCAGTGCCTCGCCGGCCACCACGACACAGGCCAGGTCCCTCAGCGCGGGCGCCTCGTATTCGAGGATCGCCGCGTACTGGGACGGGACCGCGTCGAGATGGGTGGCCCGGGAGCGGGTGACCAGGTCGCCGATCAGTCCGGGATCCCGGACGTCCGCGTCCGTGGGGAGGATCAGGGTGCCCCCCGCGGCAAGCGTGAAGAACAGTCCCGCCACCGCCGCGTCGAAGGTGAGCGGGGCGAGCATCAGATACCTCATGGGGCATCCGGGGAACACGGCGAAGCGGGCGTTGGTCGAGTTGACGACCGCGAGGTGCGAGACCACGACGCCCTTCGGCGCACCGGTCGAGCCCGAAGTGAAGATCGCATAGATCGGATCGCTGGGCGACCCCGGCGCGATGGCCGGGCAGGTGCGGGCCTCGGTGGCCCGCGCGATCGGGACGCGTTCAAGCCCCAGTTGCTCGGCCAGCTCGGCGTCCACCGCACCGGTCACCAGGCGCAGCGAGGCCTGCCGCACGATCTGCCGCAGGCGCGGCAGGGGGGCATCGGGGTCCAGGGGAATGTACGGGGCGCCCGACAGCACGGCACCGACGACGGCCGCGACCGCGTCGGCGGACCGGTCTACCACCACGCCGACGAACTCCCCCGGCCTGGCCCCGCGGGCGTTCAGCGCGTCGGCCGTCTGCCGCGCCCGGGAGAACAACTCGCGGTAGGTGACGTTGACGCCCTCGCACTGGACGGCCGTCTGATCGGCGTGCTCACGGGCGGCGGCGGACAGCAGGACGTCGAGCCTGTTGTCGCAGTTCGCGTTGCGCACGGTCGTCTCGGTGCTGCCGTCCGGCTCCCGCTGGTCGCCCGCCGGGGTCGCGGCGGGCACGCGGGCCATCCCGCGAATGCGGGCGCCGCATTCGGAGGGTGTCCCTCGAAATCCCTCGCCGTGCCAGCCGGGCGGGATCGGCCGGTCCGCCGGCCAGATCGAGCGGTGCCCCTGGAGGTTGGCAACCAAAGTCCACAGGTCCGGAGCCTTCGTCAACGGGTCCTCCTCGCCGATGTCGTCAACCTGCTTTGAAGGGGGTGGGGGCACGCCGTGATTGCCGCCGTCGACCGAGCGCTCGGACCGGGCGCTCGGCCCGAACCGGGTCCGGGAGAGCCGATCGTGCGTCATCGCCGGCGCCGGGTCACGAAGGAGTCACCGATCACGTAGCCGTCGAGGCCGTGTTCCTCGCCGTACTGGAGCAGGTCGCTGGTGCGGTTGATGAATCCGCGGCCCGAGAAGTTGAGGGAGGTGTTGCACAGGACGCTGAAGCCGGTCAGGTCGCGGAACGCCGCCAGAAGGTCGGCCATCGCGCTGTTCTGCTCCCGCGTCACGGTCTGCACTCGGGCCGAGCCGTCCACATGGGTCACGGCCGTGAGTTCGTCGGTCGTCACCTGGCTGAAATACAGCATGTAGGGGTCGGGAATCGAGCCGCTGAACCAGCGGGGAGCGTCCTGCGCCAGGCAGATCGGCGCGATCGGCCGGTACGTCTCGCGTTGCTTGAGAGTGTTGAGCCGCTTGAGCATCTCCTCGCCGAACGGCGCCGCCAGGATCGACCGGTTGCCCAGCGCCCGCGGACCTATCTCCCAGCGTCCCCGCGCCCAGCCGACGATGTTGCCGTCCCTCAGGAACCGGGCCACCTCCACGAGATCCAGCGGCCGGGAGTCGAACTGCGCGGGATCGATCGGGACATCCTCCTGGAACGTGTCGCCTGCGTAGACGTCCCACTCCACCGCGGCTACTCCCGTGTAGTGGTGCTGGGCGTCGATCGCCGTTCCCAGCGCCGAGCCGCTGTCATTGGGGCAGGGCGGCACGAAGACCTCCGGGAACAGCCCACACTCGCGCCACCGGCGGTTCCATTCGCAGTTCAGCCCGCACCCGCCCGAGATCAGCAGGGGCAGACCCTCGGTCAGCTCGGCCTCGGCGTAGTCGTAGAAGCGGCCGAAGATCGCGTCGGACAGCCGCGCGGCGGCGTCCTTGAACAGCTGGGACTCGACACCGGCGTTGTAGAACGGGGACGAGGCCAGGTCGTCCTTGCCGAGGGTGACGATGATCTGTTCCTGACTGAGGATGGTGTCGATCAGCTCCCGTTCGAGCGCGTTCGCCGGGCGCTTGGTGGCGAAGGCGGTCAGCGCCATCTGCTTGCCGGCATCCTGCAGGCGCAGCACGCCCTTGTTGGCGGTGAACTTCGGGTCGGCCAGAGCGAACAGCCAGGCGTACTTGTTCCCCGGATCGGTGAGCACGTGACGCAGGTGTTCGACCTGGCCGCGCTCGTCGATGCGGTAGAACGAGCCGATGTTGCCCTCCCAGACCAGGCTGTAGTAGGGCTGGCCGGGCGGCAACGGTGACATCCCGAGCGCGGTGAAGATGTGCGATCGTTCGTGGGTGGAGGAGAAGACATTCACCCTGTGGCCGAAGATCCGGCCTTCGGTGGAGCTGACCGATCCCGGGCCCACCCCGAAGTACCCCGTTCGCGACGGCGCCTCGTTCGAAAAGGTTCCCTTGACCCATCCCCCGACCGCGACGGCATCCGGTAGACGGTCGAGCCGCTCGGCCGCGGCCAGCAGCACGTCGGCGGTCAGGGAACTGAAGCGGGGGAACGAATCCTTCTCGGCCTCCAAGGAAAAAAGGAGACGACCGTCCTCGATGGCGGCGATCCCGCCGTCGTGACCCTCTTTGAATGACAGAATCAGCATGTACGCGCACCTCTTCTATGCTGAGGACCGCACCCTGCGCGGCCGGTCCGCCGTTGCCGACAGATCCGCGTCAGCTCCAGGTAGCCACTGTGTGATCATCGATGAAACCCATCATGCCGAGGATGGTCGTCCTGGTCTGCAGACCGTCGGTGTTGGGCTCTACCGCGTGAACGTGAGCGCCGTTGAATACGTAGACATCGCCTGAATCGATCTCGATGTACTCGACATCGGAGCCTTCGAGAGCCTCGACCGGGTACGGCGAGCCGGTGAATTCGACGCCGAGCCGGCGCTTGCTTTCGTCATCGGGCCGGACGTTCCACAGCACCAGCCGGCCGCCCTCGTGGTTCTCCACGCACATGTTCAGCGCCGCGACGGGGCGCCCGACGACTCCGGTGCGCTCGAAGTCGGCCATCAGCGGATCGGTGCACTGGGAGTCATCGTCATGAGGAGCGAGCGCGAAGTCCCCCGCGCCGTGCCAGGACCTCAGTAGCGCGATGCTCGACCTACGGCCCCTGTGCTCGGCGGTGCGGACCAGGCAGCCCTCCGCCGCCAGTGCCCGGGAAAGCCCATCGTAGAACTCCTTGACGGGATTCCCCGGGATGTCCAGCAGATCCTCCAGAATCGGGTTCACGATCTCCGACTCGTCCAGGTACTCCGCCGTCGACTTGCCCCACGTATAGGCGCCCAGGTAATAGCCCGGGGCCTCGGCTCCCCGCACCCTGCGATGCGGGCTGCCCCAGAAGCGACGCGCGACCTCCGAGTAGACATCGTGGGAGACCATGCCACGGAAGATCACGCAGGCCGCCCTGCCGTGCAGCACATCAAGCACGGCCTCGGGGACAAACGTGTAGTACTCGCGCGGGGTGAAGTAGTTGGCATCCCCGCGCCACCCGGTCACTGTTCTGACCGCTTCCTTCTGTCCGATCATCGTGTCTCCGATCTCGCGGTTCGTCGAGAGTCGTGTCCGACGACTCGCCCGAACAAGTCCTCACCCGGTTACGGGCGGCTTTCTGCTCAGCGTCGCGAAGCGCCTGGCGAAGCGATCGGAGAGCGGGGCCTGCGCCGCAACGGGCGGAAGCCCGGCGCCGAACCCGTCGCTGCCAGCGCTGCGCACGAGCTGCTCGAACCGGCGGCGCACGCGGTCCACGGTGCTGGGCCGGTAGCGGTCCCGGGGATAGAGGAACTCCACGCCCAGGTCCCCGGCACCCTGTTGCAGGATCGCGGCGAACGGGAACTTCGCGTCCGGAGGAACCACCGACGGGATGGGTTCCCACCGCGGCTCCCGGACCTCGTCGGGCAGCTGGTCCATGTTCACGACTACCCAGAACAGCGGGCTCCACGGGTCCCGGCCGACCGGGTCAACGGCCGTGACGACGTCCTGATACGGCACATCCGCGTGCTCAAAGGCCCCGGCCAGACGCTCCCACACGTGCTCTACCGCGTGGTCGAACCGCCCCTCGGGCGAGGGCCGAAGCCAGAGCACGACCGGATCCACAAACATTCCGACGACGTCTTCGAAGTCCGACCGCGGCCGGTTGGCCAGGTTGACGCCGACCGCCACGCCGGTGCCTTCCGCCCATTCCTGGAGGGCGACGGCGAGGCAGGTGAGCAGGCCGGCGAACATCGTCACCCCGGCCGCCATCGACGCCGATTCCAGGGCGCTGACGGTCCGCGCGGAGAGCCGGAACCGCACCGACGCGGCGCCCGGCTCGCCGTCCTCGAACGGGTCCGGTGCGGGCGGGCTGACCTCGATGTCCTTCAGGGCATCGACCCAGTAGGACAGGTCCGAGCCGAAGTACGGCCCGGAGCGCAGGGTCTGCTCCCACGCGACGAAGTCCTGGTAGTCGGCTGCGAGCGCGGGAAGCTCGGCGGACGGATCTCGCAGGAGGCCCCGGAGGTCGCGCTCGATGACCTCCAGGCACCACCCGTCGACGGCGATGTGGTGGCAGGACACCACCAGCCAGACGGCATCCGCGCCGTCCTCGGCGATGACCGCTCGCACACTGCCGTGTTGCAGGTCGAAGGGCCTGCGGAAGTGTTCGGAGGCGAGGTCGCCGATCGCCCGTTCGGGCTGCCCGGGGAGGGGTGCCAAGCGCACCAGTTCGACGGGCACGTGCGCGGCCGGGTCGACGAACCGCTGAGGCTGGCCCGACGGGGTGAGCCGGTAGCTGCTGCGAAGGATCGGGTGACGGTCGCACAGCCGTAGCCAGGCCTTCCGTACGTCGGCGGCGCTGGCCCCCGGGATGCGCCAGCCGAGCTGCGTCGTGTAGTGGGCGCCGTCCGGCTCGAGCTGCCAGAGGAACCACAGGCGTGCCTGGGCCGAACTCAGCGGCAGGCCATCCTCGTCGGCCCGCGCGGCGGCCCCGCGCACGATGGCGTCGATGAGCGGGGCGAGCGACGGCGCGTGCTCGGTCGAGAGCAGGGAATGGTGCGTCCCGGGCGCGCCGAGTACCTCGACATCCTGACCCAACGCCTGGGACCAACCGAGGTCGGCGGGCGTGTCCGCCCAGCCGTCCTCGTCCGTGGCGCGGATCAGGGTGACCCGCGCGGCGCAGGCCGGCGCGCTCCATGGCCTGCTCAAGGCGTTGAGGTGCCATCGGTGAGTGCGCAGGTACGGCAGCAGGTCGCTCGCCGACAGCCCACCGAGGCCCTCCCCGCTCAGCCGGTCCAGCACGGCAGCCACGAGCGACGCGTCGTCGAGTGCCGCCGTGCCCACCGGAAGGCCGTCCGTGATACCGAACAGCGAGGCGATCTCGCCGGCCGGTGAGCGCTCGCCGCGACACCGGCTGAGCATGTCGGGGGTGCCTGCGTCGAGCAGGACCACGTGTGCCGCACCGCGGCCCTCGGCCTCGGCGAGCCGGGCCATCTCCACCGCGAGCACGCCGCCGAAGGACCACCCCACCAGGACCAGCGCGGCGGACGGCTCCTCGCGGAGCACCGGCTCGAGATCGCGCCAGTAGTCGGCCGCGATCGCCGGGACGGAGCACCGGTCGTCCGCCCCGGGCTCGACCGCCTGGAACGCCACGTATCGCGCGGGCGCCCGCAGGTGTTTGACGAGCCGGCGGAAGCCGCTCGCCGAGCCGGAGGAGGAGTGCAGGAACGCTACGACGCGCGGCGCGGCGCCGTCCGCTTCACGTCTGAGCTCGATGAGGTGGTCTCGGCCGGCGGTGTTCATCGGTCCTCGGTGTCCTTCGCCCGGATCAGGTCCGCGATCGACTCGACCGTGGGGCGCCGGATCACGTGGCGCACCGACAGCTGGGTATATCCCTGGGACCGCAACCTGTTGACGAGCTGCGCCAGGAGCAGGGAGTGGCCGCCCGCGTCGAAGAACTCGTCGGTGACCCGGGGCCAGCCGCCGCCCAGCAGGTCCCGCCAGACCGTCGCGACCACGCGCTGCTCGACGTCGTAGACCCGCGGGTCCTCCTGCGTCGACCGGTTCAGTCCGGCCAGCAGCGCCGCACGGTCCGCCTTGCCGCTAGACAGGACGGGGATTTCGCGCACGACGTGGATGGAGCTCGGCAGCATCGCCGCCGGCAGCAGCGCCGCGAGGCGTGAGCGAACCTGTTCGGGATCCGCGGCGCCGACGACGAACAGCCGCAACACCGCGGCGTCGTCGACCACGGCGAGCCCGCGGCTGACGCCCTCCAGTTGCTCGGCGACGCTTTCGATCTCGCCGAGCTCGATCCGCCAGCCGTTGACCTTGACCTGGGCGTCCCGCCGTCCCACCAGACGCAGCGCTCCGTCGCCCGCGATCCAGCCGTAGTCCCCGGTCCGGTAGGCGCGGTTGTGGGTCTCCGGCGCCGGGAGCGTGATGAACGGGGACTCCCCCTCCTGCCCATCCAGGTAGCCGAGCGCGACGCCCGGCCCGGCGACGGCGATCTCGCCGACGATCCCCTCCGGGAGCGGAGCGCCGTACCGGTCGAGCACCGCCACCACCGCACCGGCGATGGGACGACCCGCATGTATGGTCTCGCCGTCTTCCAGCAGTCCCATGGTCGCCGTCGCCGTCGCCTCGGTCGGACCGTACAGGTTCCAGACCTGCGCGGCGGGCAGGGCTTCCCGGGTCCGCCGCAGCAGCGCGCGGGTCACCGGCTCGCCCCCAAGCAGCACCCGTTCGATGCGCGGGACGGGCCCGTCGGCAATCGCCTCCATCAGCACGGACCAGTAACTGGGCACGCAGTTCACCGCGACGGCCTCGTCGCTCGCGGACAGCTCGGCGAGCAGTGCGACCGGGTCGCGCGGGTCCGAGCCCGGTAGCCACACGGTTCGGCCGCTGTAGAGCATGCCCAACGTCTGCTTGAAGCCCGCGTCGAAGACCGACGGACTCAGAGCCGGCAGCGCGTGCGTCGTGAGGGTCGAGGGGACGAGAGTCTCGGCCACCCAGCGAAGGTAGTTCGCGAGGCTGGCACGGCTGACGCCCACCAGTTTCGGCCGACCGGTGGAGCCCGACGTGCGAAGGACGTAGGCGGCGGAGGTCGCCGCGACGTCGGCCGGACTCGTCAGCGGCGCGGCCGTACCCGCCACACCGGTCGGGTCGATCGGCAGGGTCGGTACGCCCGCCGGCACGGTGAGGCCGGGGGCCTCGGACAGTATCGCGACGGCCTTGGACCTGGCGAGCGCGTCAGCCACCCGGGCCGCCGGCTCGTCCGGATCCACCGGCAGGAAGGCGGCTCCGCGCCACAGCACGCTCAGCACGCCCAGGATGGTCTGGGGCTGATTCGACTTGCCCGCCACCGCGACGACGTCGCCATCGCTCACCTCAGGCAGCCGACCGGCCGTGGCTTGAACGTAGCCGAGCAGCTCGGCGTAGCTCCACCGGCCGCCGGGCCAGCGCACCGCCGTGCCATCCGGGTCCTGCGCCGCACGCCGGGCGAGCACCCGGCAGATGTCCTCGGCGGCCGGGCGGCCGGCCGCCTGACGCAGTTCGGTGGACAGCTGCGCCGTCAGCGCGGCGTCGGCGGGGGTGACCTCGCCCACGATCGAGTCCGGCGAATCCGCCAGTCCGCGCAGCACCGTGTGCCAGAGCCGCACCAGCAGTCGCGGGTCGATGTCGCGGTCGTCGGCGATGCGGACGAGGAGCTCCGGTGCCGCTCCGCTGTCGACACAGGCGAACACCAGATGCCCGTCGGGCGCGGAGGTGCACTCCTCAAGCCGCCAGGCCGACGGCAGGTCGACCCTCAGCCCGTTCGCGCTGAACACGATCTCCGGCAACTCCCCCTCGGGACGCGGTGAGGGGCAACCGATCAGATCGTCTTCCTCGCACCGCTGCTTGACCACGGCGCGCAGGCCCATGGCGACCGTGTCGGTGGGGTCCACGCTGGGATGACCGGGCACGGTGTGTGAGAAGACGCCGATCGCACCGGTGAGGCCCATGAGTGGCCGCGCGTCGACCGTCCTCGCGATCCGGTCGGCATCGACGCCCAGGCGATCCAGGAGTACGGCGAGGGCGTAGTGCGCGACGTCGCAGAGGTCTGCTCCCACCGCGGTCGCGAGCGCGCTCACGGCCTCAAGCAGCGGCCCGTCGAGCGGGATGCTCGCCTGGTTGACGCTGTCGCGCGCCGGCACGACCGCGACCTCGGCGAGGCGGTCCCCGGTGCGGGCGATCGCCTCCTCACCGCGGGCTCGCCAGTAGCGCTCCTCCTCGCGCAACTCGCCGGCGCGCATCATCTCCAGATGGCCGACCTCCACCGCGAAGTCGTCCATGGCGGCGGTGATCCGCGCACCATTCAGCGCCTGGCCGACCAGGTGGAAGAAGCCCGCAAGCGACGGGAGGTCGACGAAGACGGGCGGGGTCGAGACGGTCAGGCGAGCCCCACCTGCCCGCTGCGCGATGCGCACCGTCGTGGCGCCCGAGGTGATCTCCCAGCGGCCCTCCTCCGGGAACGACTGTCCGTGCACCTCCGCGCGCCGTTGCCATGGCACCCGCAGCGAAGCAACCTCGACGAGTTCGGCACTCAGTGCCGGGTGGACGCGCAGGACCGTCAACGCGGCCTCGTACACGGCGGTACCGGAGACGTCGGGGATGCCGACGGTCACGGTGCGGTGCGCGGCGTGGGTCTGCAGGGCGGCCCGCTGGAACGGACCGAGTTGAACCGCGTCGGGGTACGGGGAGCCTCCGTTATCGGTCATTGCCGACCGCCTTGGCGTACGACTCGGCCATCTTGAGCAGGATGCGACGCGGCCCCTGGTACGGCTGCCGGCCGTGTCCGCACAGCATGTTGTCCACCACGAGGACGTCGCCGTGCTGCCAGTCGAACTGCACGGTGTGCTCGACGACCAGATCGTTGACCGTGTTGATGACCTCGGCATCGATCTCCGCGCCGTCGCCCCACAGCACATTGTTCGGCCACAGCTGACTGTCGGTGTCCTGTTCAGAGGTGGACAGCGCGTCGCGGATCTCGTCATCCATCCGCGAGATGTGGAAGCCGATCGCGTAGTTGAACCACACCCGCTCCCCGGTCACCGGATGAGACGTGACGGCCAACCGGCGCTCGTACGTGCGCAACTGGTCGTCGCCGAGCCACTCGACGCGCCTGCCCTCGCGTGCGCAGATCTCCTCGACCTCCGCCCGGCTGTCGGTCTCATACGAGCGCTGCCAGGTCCGGTTGTATCCGTAGCCGCGTACGTAGAGCAGGTCGCGCTCGGCGAACTGCTGGCGGATCTGGCTCGGCATTTCCCGCAGGAGAGTTCGGTTGTCCACCAACGGCGTCTGGCCGCCGACCCTCGACGGGACGTCGCAGTAGAAGAACAGCAGCATCGGCCAGTCGTTGGAGTAGCAGAACTCGCTGTGCTGCCTGATGACCAACTGCTCCGGGTACTCGCTGGCGGTGTAGGTGTCCGAGGAGACGCGGCTGCGGATCGCCGTACCGCCTCGGTAGTCGACCTGGTCCGCGGAGAAGGCTCGCACGGTCTCTTGGAAGTCGGGGGGTGTCGCCGACCGGAACAGCAGGGCGCCGTACCGGTGCAGATCGGCCCTCAACTCGGAGCGGTGCCGGCTGATCCAGGAGGGGACGTTGACATCCGCGTCGAACTCCAGGACCAAGGGCAGACTCTGCTCGTTGAGGAAACCACGTCGTACCAGGGACGTCTCTACCTGGGCAGGGGTGGGAGCGGTCGTGGCGAGCGCACCGAATTTCTGCTTCATCAGGCGTGACCACCTTCCTGAATGTCGAGGGTTTGCGCGGCGATGTGCGCTGCGACGTCGGATACCGTGCGCGCGCTCAGCAGGACGGACATCGGCAGCCTCACGCCGAGCCTGTCGCGGATCCGGTTGGCAGCCCGCATCGCGGCCAGCGAGTCGCCGCCATGGCCGAGGAAGCTTCCCGCCTCATCGATATCCGGCGTTCTGAGGACCTCGGACCAGATGCCCGTGAGCACCGCCAGGGACGCCAGGAAGCCGTCGGCCCGGTGCGCGAGCGCCGCGCGGTCGGGCTCGCCCTGAGGGTCCAGCGGAACCGTCGCGATGGAGATGACCGGCACCGACTCGCCGCCCCGCGCGGACAGCACTGGCGACAGCGCGCCGCGCACCCGGTCGTGGAAGGCGCTGTCCTGTTCGGCACGCTCCTCAGCCGAGTCGGCGGCCCGCGGGTCATCCGCCTCACCGGCGCCCAGCGAGCGCTGGACGAACCCGACGAGATGCCGAACCCCACCGCGGTGCCCGTATACCACCGCCGCGCGGACGACCTCGGCGTCGGCCTCCAGGACGGCCTCGATCCGGTGCGCGACTCCGGACGTGTCCGGCTCGAGGGTGACTTCCGCCGTGGCCACCTCGGGGTGGGCGGCGATGACGTGGCGGACTGGTTCGAGCCAGTCCGGGGTGCCAGGCTCGCTCGTGACAGATGCGGCCGTGGCGGGCTGGGTGAGTGAGGTCG
>NZ_BAABJQ010000032.1:0-101498 GCF_039543385.1 Rugosimonospora acidiphila | reverse complement strand
GCGATGCGGCTGGCGAGGCTGGCGCGCCGCCAGGCTCGGGCTAGGCGATGCCACGCTGTTGCCATCTTCACGCCTCTCCTTCAGCTCCCAGCCGCTGTTCCACCGCTATGACGGATACCGCCCGCCATTCATTCAAGGGATGTGAATGGAACGTCCTCGGCGGCCGTAGTTGGGGCCGATCCAGCCATCGAGGGGGGAGGTCCGCCCATGCCGCGCAGAACGTGGCTCGTGCTCATCACACTGGTCGGCGCCGTGGCCGCCGCGCTGACCGGCAGTGCCGTCGCGGCCGCAGCCGGTCCTAGCTACAGCAAGTACTACGTGGTGACGGCGTCGTACCAGGGAAAGCCGGAGAACCTGTCCGAGATCGCCGGCCGGCTCCTGCACAGCACCGCGCGTTCGACCGAAATCTTTTCATTGAACGTGGGCGTACCCCAACCCGACGGCAGGCGGCTCACCGACCCGTCGAAGCTGAACGCCGGCTGGGTGCTCGTGCTGCCCTGGGACGCGACCGGCGCCGGCGTGCGGTACGGGCTGCCAACGACGGCCCCACCGACGGCGCCATCGGCGGGCTCGCCGGCCGCTTCCCCGCAGGCGGCTGCCCCCCCAGTGGTGCAACCGGCGCCGCCCACGCCCGAGAACGCGCCGCCCGCCCCGGCGAAGTCCGCCACGGCCGGCTGCGCCGGCACACCGAAGTCCCAGCTGGACAATCAGGCGCAGTGGGCCACGCTGCGCCTCGCGCCGCAGCACGCCTGGCCGTACAGCCGGGGACGCGGGGTGAAGGTCGCGATCGTCGACTCCGGTGTGGACGCGACGTTGCCGCAGCTGGCCAAGCGGGTCGCGGTCGGGTCGGACATTGTCGGCGGAACCGGCCGGGGGGACACCGACTGCCTGGGCAGCGGCACGGGCATGGCCGCCATCGTCGCCGGGAGCGCGGACGGCGCCGCCGCGGTCGGCGTGGCGCCGGACGCCACGGTGCTTCCGGTGCGAGTCGCGCCCACCATCGCGGCCGTCTCCGAGGCGGACCAGGCCAGCGCTGTGGAGGTGGCCGTGGCCAGCGGAGCCACGGTGATCGCGCTCGGCCAGTTCATCGACCCTGCCCTGCCGACGGTGGCAAGCGCAATCGGCTTTGCGGTCGGTCACGGCGTGCTCGTGGTGAGCCGTGCGTCCGGCACCGGCCAGGCCGCGGTACCCGGGCTGCTGCGGGTCGGCTCGATCGGGATCGACGGGAAGGCGTCCGGCGGGTACCCAGCCGGTGCGGCGGATATCGTCGCGCCCGGGGTGGACGTCGCGAGCCTCGGCATCGCCGGTACCGGTCAGGTACAGCTCACCGGCTCGCAGTACGCGGTCGCCTTCGTCGCGGGCGAGGCCGCGCTGATTCGGGCGCGGTACACGAACCTGACGGTGGCCGAAGTCATCCGCCGGATCGAGGCGACCGCCGACCGCATCGGCAGCGCCACCCCGGACCCGACCTACGGATTCGGCCTGATCGACCCCGCTGCCGCGGTGACCCGGCTGATCCCCGACGAGCGGCGGGGCCCGGATCCGGCCCTCAAACCGGATGCCCACAGTGAATGGTCGGCGGGCCGGATCGCCGCACTGATCACGGCGCTTGTGGTCGCCATGGTGCTGGTGGTTCTGCTGGCATTGCGCATCCGCTGGATGGTGCGTGGGGTGACGCCGCAACCGGCACTGCCGGACGCGCCCCAGTCGGCTGGTCCTGCGCCGGCGGGCGAATCGCCGGCGGTCCGGGCGCACGATCCGGTACCGGTCGGTGCCGGGGCGCCCGCGAGCGCGGACGGCGTCACCGGGGGCACCGATGCGGACAGTCAGATGACAGCGTCGGCGGCGCCGGTCCAGCTCGCCGCCGGGCGACTGACCGGAGCCGAGACCGGCGATACCCCGCGGGTCGAGCAGGCCACGCCAGCGGCGCCCGGGTGGTGGCGGCACGGTCCGGGCTCGGAGTGAGCCGTGACCGTGCCGACGCCGGGAGGTGCGGGGCGCTGCGCTGACGGAGTGCTGCGGGGCCTGGCCGCCCTGCACGGCGAGGAGGTTCCCACCGACGCCGACGGGCGGCGCCGGCTGTGGCAGCGGGCCGGCGTGGCCTGCGACGACCTGTCCACGGTGGTTATCGCCGCCGGTCTGCGCCCCGACGGCAACGACCCGCTCGCGCTCACTCTGCGGGCCTGGGCCGCGGCGGGCGGGGCGAGCTCGGTCACGCTGGCCCAGCTCAACGCCTACCCCGTGTGGTGCCCGCGCGGCGAAGTCTTCGTGGTGGAGAACCCGTCGGTCGTGGCCAGCGGTTTCGGTGCCGACTGCCCGCCGCTGGTCTGCGTGTCCGGCTGGCCCAACACCGCGGCCATCACGCTGCTGCGTCAACTCGCCGCCGGCGGATCCGTGCTGCGCTACCACGGCGACTTCGATGGGGAAGGCGTGCGCATCGCCGCCCACGTCGGGCCAAGACCGGCGCGACGCCGTGGCGGATGGCAAGCCCAGAACCACTGCGCGTTGTCTGACCGGCACGGACCGAATTCTCGGCAGGCACAGGGTGGACACACGCAACGCGACCTCAACCGGTGGCTGGCCCGGGCTCCCGCGGGCCAGCCACCGGTGCAGACGAGTCGTCTAGGCCTTGACCTCGTAGGTCGGCGTCACGTCTTCGACCAAATTGCCGTCGATCATCGCACCGTGGACCCACACGGACTGGTTTTCAGCGATGTTGCCGCCCTTGAATCCGGTGCAGTAGCCGTTGGGGTGGCCCTGGGTCGTGGCGGTGCGGTCGGTGACTCCGTCCCGGTTGGTGTCCAGGTAGACGATGACTCCCCAGCCGTCGGACGCGTCGTCGCAGGCCTGAATCGAGTCGCCGGGCAGGCCGTCGCCTGGATCCTGGTTGAAATAGATGTACCCGGCTCCGCCGGCCACCTCCCACCGGTACAGCAGTCCGGAACCGGCCTGCGCGGGAGCCGACAACCCGCCGACCACGACAACCGAGGCCACCGCTGTGGCGAGGAGCCCCTTCACGAGCCTTTTCATAGTCACCTTGCCTTCCAGGTTGTGCCGAGCTTCGAACTGCGAACCGTCGCGAGTGGAGCACCGCAGGCCGGGCGGGAGTCCTCGACCCTGATCGCACCGTTTCTAGCGATCGATCACGACAAGATCGGATACTATCCGATGACAGTGGTTCGCGAATATGGCTCTGTATCAACTCTTTCGGGGTGTGACGCGGTGTAGCCGTTCGACCTCCAGCTTGCGGTGGTCGATGCGGAGCTGATCAGGGCCTGTTCTCCGACTTGCGGGGTCGATGACGCGCTGGCCGGCGGCGACCTGGCGGATGCCCGCCGCGAGGGTCCCGGCCGGGGCGTCCGTGGGGCCCACCCCCAGGGGAACCGATGTCGTGCCCGAGGCGAAGAACGGCACCTGCACCGAGGACATCGGCACCCGGCTGGCGCCGGCACCCGCGACCGTCCGGAACTATCTGTCCAACGCCATCAGCAAGACCGGTGCCCGCAACCGCATCGACGCCATCCGCATCGCCCGGGACGCCGGCTGGCTGTCACTGGCCATCACGTACCGGTTCAATCCGGCGATGTGCCCGTTGACCCCTCACCGCTACGGGCCGTCGGTGAGCGATGCCGGCGTCGAGTATCAGGGACTGGCTGGTGATGCGGCGGGCGGCGCCATCCCGCGCTATGGGTTCACTATGGATCCGCTACGCGCGGGGTTGATGTTGCGTGGTAGGAATTGGTCGTTGATCACCATCTGCGGAACAAGGGGGAGACGCTGCGGTTCGATATCCTCGGCCCGCTCGAGGTCCGAGACGTGGATGGTGCTGGCGTGCGGCTGCCCGGTGGGCGGGCACGCACGCTGCTCGCCCTGCTGTGCGTCAACGCGGGGCGGGTGGTGTCGCGGGACCGGTTGATCGAGGCTCTGTGGGACGGCGTGCCGCCGGCCAGCGCCCCGACCCGGCTGCACGGACTGGTCAGCGGCCTGCGTCACGCGCTGTCGGATCGGTCCGGTGCCGTCATCCGCACCAGCAATGCCGGCTACCTGCTGGTCGCGGTGGACGACGACATCGACCTGCGCCGGGCCCGCGGGCTGATCGCACGGGCCCGTGCGCTGCGCGAGAAGGGCGACGCCGCGGCGGCCTCGGCCCGGATGGCGGACGCATTGGCGTTGTGGCGGGGCCGCGCGTTCGACGATATCGACTGCATGGCGCTGCAGGTGGAAGCCGACACCATCGAGCAGGAGTACGTCGATGGTCTGGAGCAGTTCGCCGAGCTGGAGCTGTCGCTGGGTAACCACGGCGTCCTCGTCGGCCGGCTGACAGAGTGGGCGGCCCGGTACCCGCTGCGGGAAGGGCTGCAGGCGTCGCTGATGCGGGCGTTGGCCAGGTCTGGGCGCCAGTGCGAGGCCATCACGGCTTACCACGAGCTGCGCGGGCGCCTCGCCGAGGAGCTCGGCGTCGACCCCGCGCCCGATCTCCAGAAGCTCTACGCATCCATCCTGAGCGGCGACCGGGAGGTGATGGCACCGGATGTCATCGCGCCGGCGCCACCGCCGAGGGTCCCCCGGCCCGCCCAGCTGCCCGGGGGCACGGCCGATTTCGTCGGCCGCGGTGAGCAGGCGAAGGAGCTGAGCGCGGCCCTGATCGCCGCGGCCGGCGAGTCGATGGCGGTCGCGCTGTCCGCCGTCTCGGGTGCGGGCGGAATCGGCAAGACGGCCCTGGCCGTGCACGTCGCGCACCTGATGGCCGACTCGTTCCCCGACGGTCAGCTCTACGTGAACCTGGCCGGTATGTCCGCCGCCCCGCTATCACCGGGGGACGTGCTCGCCCGGCTGCTGCGCGATCTCGGCGTCGCTGCGGGCGACGTGCCGGCCGACGAGGCGGAGCGCGGGGCGCGTTTCCGCAGCCTGCTGACCGGCCGCCGGATACTGCTGCTGCTCGACGACGCCCGCGGAGCCGCCCAGGTCAGGCCGCTGCTGCCCGGGGCCGCGGGCTGTGCCGTCCTGGTCACCAGCCGGGCCGGGCTGGCCGATCTGGCCGGCGCCCGGCACATCAACCTCGACGTGATGTCCGAGGCGGAGGCGCGGGAACTCTTCGGCCTGATCGTGGGTCAGGCCCGGGTCGCGGCGGAACCGGCCGCGGTCGATCGGCTGGTTCGCGCCTGCGCCGGGCTCCCGCTGGCCATCCATCCGCATTGCCGGGGCGAAGCTCGCCTCCCGCCCCGGGTGGGGCATCGGGACCTTCGCCGACAAGCTGTCCGCCGAGCGATCCCGGCTGGCCGAGCTGAAGGTCGGCGACCTGGCGGTGCGGGCGAGTTTCCGGCTCAGCTACGACACCCTCGACGACGACCTGGCCGCGGCGTTCCGGATGCTCGGGCTGGCCGCCTTGCCCACGTTCGGCGCCGGTCAGGTCGCCGCGCTGTGCGACGTCAGCACCGAGCACGCCGAGCGGCTGCTCGAGGGCCTCGCCGACGCGCACATGGTCCAATCCCCAGCCTTCGGCGTGTACCGGCTCCACGACCTGCTCCGGCTGTTCGCCACCGAACTCGCCCACGCCCAGGTCAGCACCGGCGAAGGCGACCACGCCATCGGCCGGCTGCACGACTGGTACGCCGCCACCCTGCACGCGGCCAGCCGGCAACTGGCGGAGGGCCGCCCCGCGCCGCCGGAGGCCGAGCCCATGCCCGCCGTCGACGTACCCGCCTTCGCGACGCACCGGGCCGCGGTGGAGTGGTGCCAGGCGCAGTACCTCGCCCTGGAGTGGGTGATCGCGGAGGCGGCCCGCCGCAACCGGCCCGGCCTGGCCGCGAACGTGGCGTGCCTGCTATGGATGTATGTCACCCGGGCGGTGGTTCCGCGCAGCCATGTGACGTCCCAGCGGATCGGGCTGGAGTGCGCGCGGGCACTGGGTGTCGAGCCCGTGCAGGCGTGGCTGCTCAACGGCCTGGGAGCGGCGCTGGCTCGGACCGGTGACTCCGAGGGCGCCGTCGAGATGTACCAGCAGGCACTCGACCTGCGCCAGCGCCTCGGCGACGAGGCCGGCTGCGCCGCTCCCCTGAACAACATCGGCAACGTCCGTCACTACCAGGGCCGTTATGCCGAGGCCGTCAAGCACTACCTGAGCGCCTCGGCGATCGCGGCCGGGTGCGGCAGGCGCCAGGAGCAGGGAATGATCCTGGAGAACGCGGCCAATTCCTACCGCGAGATGGGCGCCCATGACGAGGCACTAGCTGCATACACGTCGGTCTTGGAGATCCATGACTCGGAGGGCTACCAATACGGCGTGGCGGGCTGCCTTACCGGCATCGGTGACACGCTGCATCGGCTCGGCCGCTCCGAGGAGTCGCTCGCGCAGCACGAGCGCGCCATGGCCATCAACCGCGAACTCGGCAACGTCGACCGCCAGTTCCTCGACGCGCTCGACCTGCTCGCGCGCGCTTACGCGTCGTGCGCCCTGATCGAGAAGGCTCGTGCGTGCTGGGCGGAGGCGGACGCCCTGGCCGCCCACCAGGATTCGGCGCCAATCCCGGCCCCTTGATCACGAGAGCGACAACTCGTCGTGATCAACGGCCGAACACGGCCACTGTCAAGCATCAGGTGGGACGCGAGTGGGCCGATCGTCATTCAGCGGTTGCGCGACCCTGGTGGTCATTCGGGTTGGTCAGACGGCGAGGCTCAGTTCGAGGCGGGCGAGGTGGGAGGTGCGGGTGCGGTCGAATGCGTGGCCTGGAACAGCTCGACTCGCCATCCTCGCCCAACGGTCATCGGTGATGTGCTGCCCACCGGGTTGGTGGGCAGGCGCGGTTCGTACCGGTGCGCACGATGGATCTGCGTCGTGCGCACCGGTACGTGTCCGCGAACGTGGTTACCTGCCCGCGTGCGGGGTCACTTCCAGCTGAAGGCGGTGACTCCGCTGAGGGTGCCGACAATCACCGAATTGTCGTAGAGGGCCGGAGTGGCGAACCGGTTAACGGCGCCGACGCTGACCGAGCCGAGGCTCGCGCCGGTGGCCGGGTCCAACATGTACAGGATGCCGTTCTTGGTGTCGAGGGACCAGATGCGACCGGCCCCGATCACCGGTGAACCGGTGATGGTGGACGCGGCGTGCCATAGCACTGTCATGGCGCCGTCGCCGTTGATCCGTACCGCGCGCAGGCCGTCGGTGCATGGCACGTAAACCGTCGAGCCCTTCACGGCCGGGCCACCGAACGAATCGCACAGCGGTGCCTGCGAAACCTCCCCGCCGATGCCACCCAGGTGTGACCTGTTGAGCACGTACGCGACCCCTCGTTTGCCGTCGATGAACACATGCCCACCGACGACGGCCGGTGACTGCGAGCCCAGGTCGAGGTCGGCGGCGTTGTCCTGCAGCCAGGTGGCAGGCGAGTAGGAGTCCACCATTTTCATCGACTTGGGATCGATCTTCAGGACGGAGTCGCTGAAGTCGTACGGGCCGTCCGGGTCGTCCTCGCCGGACGCGCCATTGCCGACGCCGACCAGCAGGTCGCCGCCGGGCTCAACCACCGGTCCGGAGGCACCTTGCCAAATGGCGCCCTCCCGTGGGGTCGGCACCGTGAAGTGTGCCAACGGCGCGGTTTTGGGAGCACGCAGGTCGAGCCTGACGAGACTGCCGCGGTAGGCCGAACAGTCACCGGCCAGCCCGCCGTAGGGAACATAGAGCTGCCCCTTGAGGACCAGCAAGGCGGCGCGGTTCTGCATGGCCGCCGGGTCGATGCCCGTCTCACCCGGCACATCGACATTGCGCTGCCAACGCACCGCGCCAGTGGCCGGGTTGAGGCCGAATGCGATGTGCTGGATCGGGTTGGCGACCTCGGCGACCACGACGAGTGTGTCCGTGGCCGGATCGTAGGCCGGTGTACTGGTGATGCCCAACGGGTTGATATTTCCGCAGGGCAGGCTCGACCTCGGCACCGGGGTACCCAGGTGCTTCTGCCACACGATCCTGTTGCCGTCGAACTCGTAGACGCTGTCGTTCTCGGTGGCCACGATCCGTCTGCCGTGGACAACGACCGGCGACGCGTACACCGCGCCGTCGAGCTGCAGCGACGTGACCTGCCGCAGCGCAGTTTTCACCGGATGGAGCCCGTTTTGCACACCAGAGCGTTCGTTGTCGCCGTGGTAGGTCGACCAGTCAGCCGGCCTCTGCGGCACCGCTGGGCCAGCTGCCGCCATGGCGGGAGACCCGGCAACGAACGTCATCATGGCCAGAAGCGCCGCGCCCACCAGCGTGGCGCTTCCCGCTCGCTTGTGTTGGGAGATCATCCTTGCGCTCAATTCTCCTCCGATCGGACAACCGCGGGCAGGTATCCACAGTCGTTGACACGCAGGGGTCGTCGCGAGAGTTCAGATATGTACATTCGTGCGCATCGAGTGTGCCGGCGGTCCGCAGGTGTGCCATCGCGGAGGGTGACTGCGGCTGACGTCGCGCCGTCCGTCCAGTGTTGGTGGACGAGGCGATGGTGGTGGACCGGATGGGTGGCCGCGCGGCGAGGTGTCAGCTGCTGGCCAACAGCACGACCACTGTGGACGCCGTCATGCAACCGCTCCCGCAGGCATCACGGTGTCATCGACTGGGAAGGCGGCATCGCCCAGCACGTGGTCGGTCTCCGGCACAATCACGGTCACCAACCACAACAACGTCGCGCTGAGCGGCGTGACCGTCACCGACTCGGTGTGGTTGGGCGGCGTCAGCGAAAGCCGTAGGAGCCGACTTCGTGCAGCATCGTGAGCACGGGAGGTTCGTCGAACCGCTCGTCGGGGGTCGCGCGGAGCCGCTGGAAGGTCTCCAGCTGCTGAAGCACCTCAGGGCCTTCGTCCATCTCGGCGAAGGACACGAATGTCACCTTGTCTTCGAGCTGGAACGTCGCGTACCGCAGACCCTTCGGCTGGACCGAACGCATCTCCTCGTACATCTCCTGGAGCAACTCCAGGTCGGCTTCCACCCCGTGGGGTCTGACCTTGCAGCGGATCATCACCTGCATCACGGCCCCTTGTCTCGATCGCCGCTGGCCTGACGCCCGCGGCCTTTCGCATGACAGCATGTATTCTGGAATACGATGTGTCAATCCAATGCTAGAGTGATGGTCATGGCCACCCGGAAGTACGAGCAGCGCCTGCGGGCGGATGCGGCGGCGGAGACACGGCTCCGCATTCTCGACGCGGTCTACCAGCGGCTGCGTGAGGCACCTTCGGAGCCGGTCAGCATCGACGGCATCGCCCATATGGCCCGCGTCGCGCGGCCCACCGTCTACCTGATCTTCGGCTCACGCGCCGGATTGTTCGAGGCAATCGGGGCGGATCTGCAGGAGCGCGGCGGGTTCGGTCGCATGCTGCAGGCTGCGGCTCACCCCGACGCACGCGAAGCCATGCGCGGGGGGATCTGCGGGGTCGTGGAGATGTACGCGGCTCACCGGGACGTGCTGCGAGCGCTGTCCTCGATGGCCCTGCTTGACGCCAGCGCGGTCGGCGGCGCGATCCAGCGGATGGAACAAGACCGGGCGAGCGGAATGGCCCGCCTCGCTGCGCGTCTGGCTGACCAAGAGGCACTGCGTGCCGACGTCACCGCCGACCAAGCCGCCGACCTGCTATGGCTACTGACGAGCTTCGATAGCTTCGACCTGCTGTACACCGGCCGGGATCTGTCCATCGAGAAGACCGCGACAACACTGATCACCACCGCCGATCGCAGCCTGTGCCGCTGAGACTCCTGACGTTGCGTGACGCTCTAGCGTCCCGCCGCTGACCATCAACCGCATCCGTTCGGAAGGGGCCTCATGCCCAAAGCAACGGCGATCGTCAACGCGAGGGTCTTTGACGGCACCCGACTGCGGGACTGGACGTCAGTCCGGTTCGCCGACGGCATCATCACCGACTGCGCCACCAGTCCCACTGTCCAAGACGGCGACGAGGTGATCGACGCGGAGGGCGGCACCATCCTGCCGGGGCTGATTGACTCGCACATCCACCTGGTGCCCGGCGCTCTGGCGCAGGGGCTCACCTTCGGTGTGACCACTGCACTGGACATGTTCAGCCAGGCCGATGTGATGGCCGTGGCCAAGCAACAAGCGGGCGCTCGGTCGGACGTGGCCGACGTGCGTTCCGCGGGGATCGGCGCCACTGCCCCGGGCGGGCATCCCTCGATGATGTACGCCTCGTTCCCGACCGTGACCGGCCCGGAACAGGCCGAGCGGTTCGTCGCGGACCGGGTCGCCGAAGGCTCGGACTACTTGAAGATCTTCGGCCCCTCGGGCACGACGGGTCCGTGGACGATGCCGTCTCTGGACCTGGACACGATCACCGCGTTGACCAAGGCGGCGCATAGTCGCGGACTCGTGGTCGTCGCGCACATCAACTCCACGGCCGGGGTGGGCGAGGTCGTGTCCGCGGGCATCGACGTCATCGCGCACGTGCCCATGGACGGCGAACTGGACAAAGCCCTCGCCGAGCGGATCGCCGAGGCCAGGATCGCGGTCGGCCCGACGCTGGCAACCATCGAAAACGTCCTGGGCGAACCAGGCGGAACCGCTGCACTCGGAGACCCCCGACTCGCCGGGACACTTGGGGACGCACAGGTGCGGCGGTCGACCTCTGGCACATCAGCGCGGCGCGGGCACGGAATGCCGCCCTATTCCCGCGCCGAGGAAAATGTCGGCCGCCTGATCGACGCGGGCGTCACGATCCTGGCCGGCACCGACGCCCCGAACCCGGGAACCGTGTTCGGGGCAAGTCTGCACCGGGAGCTGGAACTGCTCGGCCGCTGCGGCATGACGCCCGCTCAGGCGCTGACCGCCGCGACCGCCGCTCCGGCACGAGTGTTCAACCTCGCCGACCGCGGGCACACCGCACCCGGTCAGCGCGCGGACCTCATCCTCGTATCCGGCGACCCGTTGACCGACATCACCGCGACCCGAGCCATCGAACGGATCTGGCGGGCAGGTGTCCCGTGTGACCGACGTGCGTTCGTCGCCGACGCGTCCGAGGCAGAAGAACTTGACGCCTTCGACGCCCGGGTCGCCAAGGTCGTGGCGGCCGTCCGCGAACGCCGGTACGGCTTCGACCCGACCAAGGCCGGCTGACACCAGACCGAACATGGTGGAGATTGACGAATCGGCCTGCGCGGCGGTGCGGTGGCCGCCACGTCGCCGCGACAGACCCGGCCGTCGGCTGCCTGGTGTGGTCGCTGATCGCGCCCGGGCCGCGATCGCCGGGGCGGCGCTCATGCTGGCACCGGCCGCGTCGCTGCTGTGCATTGAGCTGCTCGGCTGGTCGCGGGGGCTGCAAGGTGCGTACCCGGTCCTGCTGCCGACCTACCTGCTGCTCGCGGTGCTCATGGTGGGCGTGGGCGGGGCACTGGTACGCCAGCGGGTGAGATGAATCTACCCGAAAGCGAGCGGCGTACCGACCCGCTGCTGAGCGGCGAGTCCTCCACGGGCGGGCAATCACCCGGTAACGGGACCGCGTTCAGCAACACACCCTAGACAGTCGTTCTGGCCAGGCGACCAATCCCGGTCGAGTCCGGCGCCAGCAGATGCGAAGGAGTCGATTCCGGTCCGGGGATGCCTGCCAGCCAGGACGACATCGGCGCGCGCTTGCTGTCATCGGCAGCTTGTACTCGACGATGACCTCGACGCGGTCCAGTCCTGCGTCAACGGGTCGCGGCCGAGCCCCATCAGGCTGCGCGACGGTCCGGGATGGATGGTCGAGCAGGACCAGGACCGCTTAAACAGCGGCTGGCGCGCATCTTGCAGACTGTTGACCTGTCCGCCCATCCAGACCTCGTGGTGATCTACCTGGGAATACGTGTCAACCGGCTCTACGGTTTGCGGACGCTGATCGGCCACCGCCCGCAGATCGGCGAGTCCGCGACCTACCAGCCCGACGGGCTACTGCTGCATGAGTCACTGCTCTGGTTGCTGTTCCCATGCACCTCGGCGCGTCAGTACTGGCGGGACCACGCTTCGCTCCTGACGTGGGCCCGCTCCGAGCCGCACCGTCAGTGGTGGCTCAACTTCCTGCGCGACTGCGGCGGCACCGGCTTCTGGCACGAGACCGACCTGATCAGCGATGGGATGGAGGCCGTACACCGGGTCGTCGGGCCGTCCCGGGGCATCTTTCGTCGAGCAGCTGGCGACGGCCCACTCCGGTCGCGTCCCGCACCAGGGCCGCCATGCCGTCGGGTCGTCGGCGAACCCGCGTTCCAGGTCGGCTGAGACGGGCAGCGGAGTCGCCGCAGCGCCTCGTCGCGCGAGACGGTCCCATCCAGGCGGCCGAGGGTGGTTGCGAAGCCGCTGCTGTTTGTTGCCAGCGATCGGCACCCCAGGCTGGCGGGCATCCGGGCCGAGCCGATGTCCCGGGGGTTCGGAATGAGCAGCGGCCGGCCGGGAAGGTGCAGCTCGCGGAACGCGTCGACCAGTTCCGGGCGCGCTGGGGTATCGGACATGCGGCGCTGCCTTCCTCGACGAGCGGGATCCGTTGGGGGTGGTGGACGACCGGGCGGGCCCCTACGTCAGGCAATCCCGGTTCGCTCACCGGTCTCGGCACGCCGACCCGGGGCACGCTCAGGGCAAGGCATGTCCCGGATGTTGTCGAAGGCGGGCAGCATCGAGACCGTCGGCACGCCGTGACCGGGCGGGATCTTTAGGACCGCGATTCTGTGTCGGGTACGGGACTTTCTTCTAAGCATCGGGTTGGCCTGGCGGGTTCCGCGCGCCACGTCTGAGGTACCGGATAAGGCGGTTGACTGATCCGGTCCGGTACCTCAGACGGAGATTGTGGGCGCTGACCCCCACAGAAGAGAGGATCGTCCCGATGCGTTCCCGTATCCGCCGCCATCTCGGCTGGCTGCTGGTGCTGGCGGTCAGCGCCGGCGTCGCGCTGGCCAACACAGGCCCCGGCTTCGCCGACGGCGCTGAACTGCACACCGCGGACCCGTATTACCCGGCGTACAGCACGGATCCCGTCGACAACTACGGCGAGCCGCCCGCCGGGACGGTGGTCACCGACATCAAGGTGATTACCGGTCGCGACCCGAGCATCCAGTGCCCCGCCGGTTACACGAAGCGCTACCCGGATCTCAACACGGGGTACTCGCAGGTGAAGCAGCTCAGTGGCGAGACCGCGGACTACGTATACACCTGCCTGCTGTTCGCGCCGACGTCCAGCCTCAACGTAACCAACCCCGGCATCGGTGAGTTGTACGTGACTTCGAAGAGGATCATCAGCTGCCTCGGCGACGATACGAAGATCGACGGCGACCTGAACTCGGGAGCCGTCTTCTTCGACGTCGACCCGTACTACCCGCTGAACTACTGCGTGCACCGGCCGGGCTCCAACGGTGGCAGCGCCTACGAGGTCAACCCGGGGGAGGGGACCACCTACTTCCCCACCCCGGCCGGTAGGATCCTCCGCGACGTGCAGTTCCTGATGTGGGGGCCGGGCACCCTGCCGGACTGTGTCACGACCGACTGTGTGGACACCAGCATCATTGGGAGCTTCGCGTACCTGGAGGCGGCGAAGACCTTTGACGGCTACTGCCAGAAGTACTTCGGCCCGGACTACCACCCGATGCTGCGACCCTACGAGTACTTCTGGTCCAGCGGCGACAAGGGCGACGACCCGCCCCAGGACGCCGACGCCTGGGACCTCAACACCGCGCGCAGCCCCGGCGGCCAAGTCACCATCTACGGCTGCGTGGCCTATACCGGGCCGAACCCCAACAGCATCTCCCTGACCCTACCGCCCGCGCACGTGGGTGACCTGGTGAACCTCAAGGCGCTGGTCGACCCGACCGACGGCGGCGGTAACGTGCGGTTCCTCAGCGACGGCGTCACCATCCAGGGCTGCGGCTCGGTCGGCTTCGGCTCCGGCGGCGGTGCCACCTGGCAGGCCATCTGCAGCACCTCGACGCTGGGGCAAGGGACCCACACCATCACCGCCATCTACAGCGGCGACGCCAAGTACACCAACGCCATGGCCACCGGCCAGGAGGTCATCGCCACCCCGACCACCCTGACCGTGTCCAGTACGGGCAGCGCCCGGGTCGGCGGCACGCTGAACCTCAAGGCTCTGGTCTCGCCCACTGACGGCGCCGGTACGGTGAAATTCGCCAGCGACGGCAACCCGATCCCCGGCTGCGAGGCGGTGCTGTTCAGCTCCGGTGGCGGCTCCAGTTGGCAGGCCAACTGCAGCACGACGTCGCTGGCCGAGGGACTGCACTCGATCACCGCCACGTACAGCGGGGACAGCCGGTACACCAGCAGCTCCGGTACGAGGACGCAGATCATCGAGCCGTCCGCGAAGACGTTCAGCGGCCGGATCATTCCCGGCTCGAACCCCAGCCTGGACCTCGGCGTGTGGGCCTCCTCCACCGACTCCGGAGCCCAGCTCGCGCAGGGGCCGCAGTGGGGCTTTCCTACCGAGTTCTGGACGTTCGAGCCGTACGGTGACGACTACCTGATCGCCAACAACAACAGCAACATGTGCATCACCACGGACGGCACCGCCGGCCACACCCTGTACCAAGCGCCCTGCCTCGGCGGCCCCGGCCAACTGTGGCAGATCGGCCCCACCGTGGAGTCCGGCGGCAGTTCCTGGATTCTCAACCCCGGCTACCAGCTCTACATGGACGTGTACGGCGGCAGCACGAGTTGGAACGCCGCCATCGATGCGTGGCCGTGGAACGGTGGGTACCCCAACCAGTCCTTCAAGGTCGCCTGAGCTCCGGGCGGGTTCGCGGCGGGGCACCGGAAACCGGTGCCCCGCCCGCTGCGCATCGAGCTAAGGCAGCCGGGGCTGGCTGTAGTCGAAGCCGCCCGAGCCCGCTGCGGGGCTCCGGATCGTGCGGCCTGGGCCTGTCCGGGTGATCTCTGGGACCGAATAGCGCGGGGCAGATCTCTACGAACGGGCTAAAACCTCTGCTCAGCGGCGTCTGAGGTAGCCGCGTGCCGCGGCATTGCTGGCGGTGGCGCCGCCCGTGCCCGTAGCCGTGATGCTGGCCGCCGCGATCGGGGCTGGCTGCGCGACGGTCGAACCGATGGTCCGATGGTCGAGCGCCTCCCCGCAACGTACCGTCTCGGCGTGAATCGTGAGTTGGTCAGCCCCGTCCTGGTCGGCCGTCGCACCGAGCTGGGCCGGCTGCGCTCCCTGCTGGACCAGGCCGTCGCCGGGGAGCCGCACGTCGCACTCGTAGCCGGCGAGGCGGGCGTGGGAAAGAGCCGCCTGGTCCAGGAGGTCGCCCGCATCGCGCGTGATTCGGGTGCGCGCGTGCTCGTCGGCGGATGCGTGGAGCTAGGTGGCGAGGGGCTGCCGCTGGCACCCCTGACAGACATGCTGCGTGCGGTGGTCCGGTCCAGCTCAAGCGAGGAACTGGACCGGTGCCTCGGGGCGGCGCGTCTGCCGTTGGCGCGGCTGCTGCCCGAACTCAGTCCGGGCAGCAGCGGCCCCGCGCAGGAAGGTTCACCGACTCAGCTGTTGGAGTACGTGCTGGGCCTGATCACCCGGCTCGCGGCGACCCGACCGCTGCTCATCGTCGTCGAGGATCTGCACTGGGCAGACCGATCGACGCTGGATCTGGTGGCGTTCCTGGTGCAGACGTTGCGTGAGCTCGGCGTGCTGATGGTGCTCACATACCGGTCGGACGAGATGCACCGGCGGCACCCGCTGCGCCCGCTCGTCACCGCGTGGGAACGGGTGCGCAACACGGAGCGTCTGGAGCTGGAACGGTTCACCCGGGCCGAGGTGGCCGAGCAGCTGAACGCGATCTGCGAGACGACTCCCAGCCCGGAATTCATGGACGTGGTCTTCGAACGCTCACAGGGCAACGCGTTCCTGGTTGAGGAGATCCTAGCCGCGACCGACAGCGGCGCCGACCCATACGAGCTGCCACCGTCCCTGCGCGACGTGCTGCTCGCGCGCACCGAGACCGTGTCGGAAGTCGCACAGCGCATCCTGCGCACCGCGGCCGTGGCCGGCCCATCCGTGGAAGAGCGCCTGCTGGAAGTCGTCGCCGGGGTCCCTGAGGCGCAGCTGTACCCGGTGCTGCGCGAGTCCGTCGAGCACCACCTGCTGGTGGTCGACGAGGCAGGTCATGGATACGCGTTCCGGCATGCCCTGACCCGCGACGCGCTCTACGACGACATGCTGCCCGGTGAGCGGGCGCGACTGCACGCCGCGTACGGAGCCGCACTGTCCGCCGACCCGACGCTGCTGGGCGAGGACGGCAACGCCGCGGCGACACTGGCGCACCACTGGTACGCCGCGCTGGACCTGCCCCGTGCCCTGTCGGCATCGGTGCAAGCGGGAAGGCAAGCATCCGCAGCGTTCGCGCCTGCCGAAGCATCACGCCACCTGGAACGTGCGTTACAGATCTGGCCCCGCGTTCCAGACGCCATCGAAGGCGCTGGCGTGGATCGGATCGCACTCAACATCATGGCAGCGGAGGCGGCGTTCGGCGCCGGCGAGCCCAACCGCGGCTTGTTCATCCTGGACCAGGTGCTTGCCGAGACGGCTTTCGACCTCGACGTGACTCGGCGCGCCGAGCTGGTGGAGCGCCGCGCGTTCATGCTGCGCGCCTTGAGCCGTGACCGGGAAGCGGTTCGGCAACTCCAGGACGCGCTGGCGCTGCTGCCCGACGGGGAGGCCAAGCCCATCCGTGCGATGGTGCTGGCATCGCTGGCCAACTCCCGGATGCGCACCGACGACATGGAAGGCGCCGCCAGCACGGCGCGGAAGGCGGTCGCCGTAGCCGCCGAGGTCGGTGCGGTCGCCCAGCAGGCCGACGCGCTCATCACGCTTGGCAGCGTGCTCGCGTACCTGGGCGATGGCCGTGGCGAGCTGGCCGCGTTGCGCGAGGGGGTGGAGCTGGCCGAACGGCACGGGCTACACACCGTATCGGTACGCGGGTACACCAACCTGTCCGACGCCCTGGCGATGCTCGGCCGGTTCGCCGAGGCAGCCGAGGTCGCCCGCGCCGGAGTGGCGCTGGCCGGCCGCGTCGGGCTGGCCAGTTCCTGGGGCGCGATGATCACTGGGAATCTCGCGGAACCGCTCGTCCGGCTGGGACGCTGGCGTGAGGCGCTCGATCTCATCACCGAATCACTTGCCGACGAGCCGAGCGGCACGTTCGCGGCCACACTGCTGCTGCTGCGTGCCGAGATCCACTTGTGGCAGGGAGACGAGGAAGGCGCCGAGCGGGATCTCCGAGAGGCGCGCCGGCACTTCGGTGACGGCTCCGAACTCCAGTTCGTCACGCCGATGCGCTACATCGAGGCAGAGTTGGCCCGCAGCCGCGGTCGACTCGCCGAGGCGCGTAATCCCCTGCGAGACCTGGGCGGCCCGGTCACCGGCGCCTACGCCAGGTACGTGTGGCCGCTGCTGTGGCTCGGCATGCGTATCGAGGCCGACATCGCCAACTCCTCACCATCACCCGACTCCGACACCGCCGGCGAGCGCGATCGGCTGTACGCACTGGCGCGCGACGTGCCGAACACCACGCCGTCGGCACACGGGTATGCGGCCATGGTCGACGCCGAGGCGGCCCGCCTGGACCGCCGTGACGAGGTGGCAGGCTGGCAACGCGCGGTCGACACGACGCGAGCCGCCGCCGAAGCGTACCCGCTGTGTTACAGCCTCTTCCGACTCGCCGAGGCACAGGCAACGGATCCGGCCACCAGCGCGGACCGCACCTCCGCCACCGCGACCGAGTGCATGCTGCTGGCCGAACGGCTCGCCGCCGCGACCGCCGACGACATTCGCACCCTGGCCCGACGCGCTCGACTGCGGATCGCGCCCGCCCCGGCCGGCACCGCCGCCACGCATCCGAGCCTGCGGATCCGGCTCACCGACCGTGAGTTCGAAGTCCTTGGACTAGTCGCCGAAGGCCGCTCCAACGGACAGATCGCCGCGGCGCTCTACATCAGCCCCAAAACCGCGAGCGTGCACGTGTCGAACATCTTGACGAAGCTCAACGCCTCGAGCCGTACCGAGGCGGCCGCGCATGCGCACCGGCTTGGTCTGTTGACCACGGCATAGCCGCGGGCTGGGGCGATCGGCCTGTGACGCCCGCGATGTCCAGCCGAGCGAAATCCAGAACCGGGAGATGGAGTTCCTTGGGCTCCACCACCGCTTGCCAGTTGTCTCCGTGACCCGCTTTGATCAGCTGGCCGCGTCACAACCCGACCCACCGTTAACGTCGGCGTTCCCAGACTCACAGGTCACCGTGGACGCAGCCGGCAGCAGGCGAGGCAGCCCGAACGAGGCAAGAACGCCCGGCTCAAACCTCGTGACCGCGCTGATTGGTGGCCATCGGGGTCGGGCAGGTGATGTCGCTCAGCACTTCGTCGGGGTACGTGTCGGCCGCCGCAGTCCACCTGTCAACCATTGGGGGATCGCACCAAATCATGGGAAAATCGTGATCATGAGTCTATGGCGAAACCTGACCGGGCAAACGCTGCGCGATCCGGTGGAAGGCACGTTCTCGGTGACCGACACCACCGTCACCGTCGATAACGACGGCGCTCGCCACGTCCGTTACTCCGGGGTGCTGAGCGGCGACGGCATTCCGGCGGCGGCCGTGCAGGTCAGCCGGACGTTCCGGCCCGGTGTGGACTCTCCTTCCGAGGGCGACAAACTACTGGCCACGATTGACCGAGCCCGCCCGAGCCGCTACGTGATCGCCTGGCCAGCCCAGGAGGATCGAGCCATCAAGGCGATCCGGGACAAGATGCACGCCGAGCAGGTGGCCGCCGCGGTTCGCCTCGGCCTCGCCCCGTCGATGGTTCCGGCACAGACAGGCCCGGCACCGAGCTTCCGGGACTTGGCGAACGAAGAGCTCGAACGCCGGTACGGCCGCCACCCCCTGCCCGACGGGAATCGCCCGGTCACCCTGGCGGAGGCCGAGCAGCTGCGCGTTACCGGTCAGCGGGCCACCGCGACGATCACCGGGATCGACTACCTCAGTGTTCCGGCGAAGGCGCTGCCGAACCCGGAGGCCACCCTGGCGAATGTCGCGTTGCGCGTACGGCGGCCGGACGGTACCGAGTACGCCACCACTGCCCGGTTCGGCTTCCGATCGGCGGTCCGCCGGACACAGATCGGCTTTGCCGGGGCGCAGGTGCCGGTGCGGATCGACCCGAACGACCCGGCTCGAGTCTGCCTCGATGCCGCGGCCTTGCCGCCGGATTCGTGAACACCCGACCAAGCGCACGGGTCGAAAGGTCCTCGTGGGCTTACCCCCGCCGTTTCATGACCCGGCTGCGTCCAGCGTCAAGAATCCCCAGGAGTCGGTGCCGTCAAACTGCTGGACATGGGATCTTCCCGGGCTGATGTCCGCTTTCGCTGCCGACTGTCGCTGGGCGTCACACTAACCTCGATCGGCGCTCGAGCGCAGGTCAACTCGCGAAACGCAGCAGTCGGATGCGCGGCCTGCCGGCGGGCAGCAGGCAGCCGGCCGGTAGCGTGAGGGGGTGAACCCCGCTGATCTTCGTTCGCTCCAGGTTGGTGACCTGGAGGCCCGTGAGGCGAGCCTGTATCTGCTGCTGGACCGGGTCCGGGCCGGAGGCGACGAATCTGCGGCGGCAGCCTTGCGCACGCTGGTGCGGGACTACCGGGACTACCACCGGTCTCTCTACACGCGGGCGCTGAACCAGGCCGCCCTCTTCGGCGACGACACCCTCGAGGCTCCGCTGGTCGCCGCGCTTGCCGACACCCGGCACAACTGTCAGGCCTGGGCCGCGATGGGCTGCACCGCTCTCGGTTTCCGCGCCGCGGTACCCGGCCTGCTCGCCCTGCTGGACCATCCACAGTGGATGGCCCGGGAACAGGCAGTGATCGGGCTCGGCGAACTCGCGGACGAATCGGCCGTGGCGGCGCTGGCCCCGCTGCTGCGGGACCCGGCCGACTGGATGCGTCAGCGGGCCGCCGAAGCGTTGTCGAGGATCGGTGGCGACGAGGCGCTCGCCGTGTTGTGGGACGAGTTCGAGCACCGCCGGTTCCGCCGGATCGGGTACATCGCCAGCGCGCTGGCGTTGTTCGCCCCCGAGGTCATCGCGAGGTTGCGCGACGCGGCCTCGGACGAGGACCCGGACAAGCGCTACTGGGCCGCCGTCGCGCTCGGCTCCACCGGCGACGATCGCGCCGTCCCCACCCTGGAGCGGCTGATCGCCGAAGACCGGGGTACGACGGTGTTCGACGGCCGGGTCGACGTCGCGGCGAAGAAGGGTCTGCGTACGCTGCGGCGCATCCAGGCAGCGATCGCCTCCCGCGAATAGGCGGCCACGGCAGAGTCGTAGTCGACCTCGCCGAGCCCGCATACGAGACTGAACTCGAAGACCTGCGATGCCTGTGGGGCTCGTAAAGTCGGTTAGCCTTCGCGGCCTCGATTACTCGTGCATCAGGCCTGCGGCGGACGCGCTCGTTGGGGCCGTCCAGAGGCAGCAGTCACCGGTGCGGGACCCGCAAACTCAGCGGCGGGCTGTCCAGGCGGCCGATCCGGATCCGGCAGGTGGTGGGGGTTGTGGGTGTGGGGTTGCGGTGGGCCGGTGGCGGTCGGGGCGGGAGACGCGGGCGTTGCGGATGAGTGTTCGGGGTTTCGCCGAATATCTGGGGTTGGCCACGGCCACCGTGTGTGGGTGGGAGCGGCGTAGCACACCGGCGCCGCCGAGGCTGGCCTCGCAGGCGGTGTTGGATCAGGCGCTCAAGCTTGGAGATCGGCCGGTCCCCGGAGGACCGGCCTCCGCCGGATCTCGTTACGTAATGATCCACTCGCGCGACGTTTCGGGTCCCCACCAACTGTCGGTCGTGCCGTCGTACTGGGTGGCTACCATTCCAAGCTGCGCGCCTTCTTTGAAGTTCTTGTTGCACGTCACCCAGGTGCCGGCGCCATTGGCGTTACGGCAGGTGCCCCAGCGACCGTAGTCGGTTACCCAGCGGGCGACTGCCGAGTTGTGGTCGGCACTGGACAGGTCCAGCACGTAGATCACGTCCCCGTCCGGCCTGAAACACGCCTCCGAATAGTCGGTGTTGATGCAATAGAAGCTGCCCCCGATCGGCCCTTGGCTGAGAACCCCTTCATCCCATTCGTACGAGTACGCCGCGCTGGCCGGCGCGGCGGCGAGGGATGTGGCTATCACCATTCCGAGAAGTACGGCGCCTACGGCTCTGACAATCCTGGCAACCATCCATGTTCCTTCCGGCCAGCCTGATACGGACACGGTCATTCGGTCCGGCGCTTAACAGCACAGATCGGGCCCCTTGCCAAGATGCTTGCCACGCCCCTTGCCGCTCTTGTCAGTCCAGGCGGGTGGGGGGTCGGGAACAGAGCCAGGAGAGATGGGCGGCTGCCGCCCCGGCCGCCGCGGTGGAGGGTCAGCATCACGACAGCGTCGCCGCGTCGCACCGCGCCGCCGTTGTCGCTCACGAACGCCTCGTCGCCCACTGCGGTCCCGACGGCCCGCGATGAGTGTGCCGCCGGGCGGCCGTGGCACCACGCTGGCTCAGCCGTGGGCAAGTAGCAGCCACAACGGATCCTCCATTGGTGCGGGTGGTCCCGGGTCGAGGGGGCCGGGGCCACCCGCACCAGCGGGTAGCTGGGTGAGGTGCATACGCCCAGTGACCGACCACCGACCACACCGCCGCGCATGTCACCTTCGCCGAGGTCACCACGGAGCTGGCTTCGGCGGGCCGGCGACTCATGACCCCGGACGAGTGGGAGTACGCCTGCGGGCTCGGACCCGGAACTCTGTTTTGCATAAGGTGATCGACTGCGGGGCTGGGCCGCCGCGGAGACGGTGACCGGGCTGCGGCTCGGCGACTCCTACTGGCCCGAGCTGACGAGCGTACGCGCCAAGGTGCGGGGAAGCGACTTCGGCGAGGCCAGCTGCGGGGGACGTACCGATTTCTTCCACGCCGTGCTGCGGGCACCAGCATTCCGCGCCCCGGACATCGTTGCCTGCGAGGCCGGCAAGGTCGGGGTACGCCGCCGGCGCTACCGCCCCGCGATCGAGGTGCCGCTCGTCGCGTCGTGAGGCGCCACGGTCACATCGACGGGTCGCGGGAAAAGGCGGCTGTGACGAGGCCCGCGGCCGCCGTTAAAACCTGTGCCATTCACTTGAGGGGACATAGTCCCACGAGACCTCGGCGCGATCGTCGAGGAAGACAGGCCGGCTGAGAACAACGTCCCCTGCCCTCTGAACGCGGACTATCAACCCGAGATCTGGCAAATGTGGATCCGCGGCGTGCGTATAGCGCAGCTCTAAATTCTGCTGCTGCGAGTAGTCCAACAGCCACTGTTCGACCTCGGAAGGCACACGCCCCACGAGCGGTGTGCCCTCCACCGTGACCTGCGGTCCGACGAGCGCGTCGATCGCCACGCAGTACAGGCGTCCGGTCGCGAAGTACATTGTCACATTTTGGTACGAGGTTTCAGATGCTTCAAGTTGGGGGATCTTGGCGGGCGGGTCTTCCGGTGAGCCGAGTGCCGTCAACGCCTCCCCGCAGCTCATCCCGAACCGCAGTGGGCCCACACTCACGAGCGGATCGAAGTCCCAATAGCCGCGCTGCGCGTCAGCCTTGACCTCCCACAGCGTCATGACCCAACCCTCCTACCTCGGCCACCAAGCCAGCGAACGCTACCGAACGCCTTTCGGGACGGCGGCACCCGGATCGAGCAGGGCGTTCCTGTGAGCTAAGAGCTGAGTACGCCTGCCCGGTGAGTATCTCCGTGCGGCGCTCGGCAGCGGCCAGGCGACTCGTGTTGCCCTGCGACGGCTCCGGATAGGGTGGGAGCCAGCCATTGGCTCGTGCCCTCCGTGGTCCAGATCCGGAGAGGATTGCCTCCAGCGGCGTGAGTCCTTCCGCGGCCACGGCAATGAGGTGGGAGGAGCCTCGATGCTCCCGCAGGCGTAGCAGACATGGCGCCGACGATCGCCTACTTCCAGGCGCTGCTCGCCGAACACCCTGACCACCCAGTCCTGGTGTATGGAGTGGGTGGCGCCTACGACACCGCGGGTCAGGAGGAGACCGCCCGCGGGTACTACGAACGGGCGCTCGCCCTCGGCCTCGGCGGCGACGCCCTGCGCCGGTGCCTGTGCCAGTACGGCAGCACTCTGAGGTGGCTGGGCAAGCTGGACGAGTCGCTGACGGTACTCGCCCGCGCCCGCAGGGAGTTCCCCGACTCCGACTCTGTACGCGTCTTTCGCGCCCTGACCCTCAACGACGCCCAGCGGCCAGACGAGGCGGTAGCCGAGTTGCTCACCGTTGTCACCGGGCACGCGGACGTCACCGACCTCGGGCGGTGGGCGGTCGGGCTGCGCGGCCTCGGCCAGTGGCTCGCCGATGGCCGCCCCGAATAGGACACTGCTCGGAGACTCTTCGGCGCTCAAGGCAGCCGCTAAGTGACCAGGTTTCGGGGACCGGTATGCCCTCGGCGTCCCAGGGCCAGTTACTCGACTCCCGGCTCCTCGTAGACCTGTGCCACCGGGTAGCGCCGGTCGGCACTGCCCCAGGTGCGGTCGACCGCCACCCCGCCGATGCTGCGGGCCGATGCGCTCGCGGCGTGTTGGGCAACGCGGCGGACTGTGCCTGCGGGTGATCAGTGCATCAGCCCGGCTCTCCGGTTGGTCTCGCACATCTGCGGCGCCCCCTGATCGGCGGACCGGTACCCCGACCAGCTTTTAATCCACGATGCGAGGAGATCCGGGTCCGACGGGCGGGGCGGGAAGCCGTACGTCTCCAACTCTTCGTCGCTGGCCTGGACTGGTGCCCACCCGCCCGGCGGGACGACCTCCCAAACGTCGTCCCCTGGGTAACCCGTGTCGTAGTGATAGACGGTGGCCAGCCCGGGGGTGAGGGGGACCTCGACGCCCTCGGGGGTGATCGAGTCGACGTAGGCCACGGTGATCTGCCGGACGCAGTCCACCCCGTTCGCGTCAGCCGGTTCAGATGGCGGGGCAGCCTGAGGTGGGGCGGTTTGAGCGGCGCCGCCGGCTGTCGCGGGCAGCCCTGCCACGGCGGGTGTCAGTAGTAGACCGGTGCTGGCCGCGAGGCACAGGAGCGCCTGCAGCTTACGAGTGCGTCTCATACTTTCCTTCCGAAGTCGTGACCGTGGGGCCGTCGACCAGGTCGGACGCGTCGCCGGACTCCCGCTGTTCATCGAGAGTCATACGAACTTCCTGATCCTCGGTAATGCCGGGTGCCTACCCTCAACAACGAACGGCCGGGCCGTGC
The DNA here is from genome assembly GCF_039543385.1 of Rugosimonospora acidiphila. Lineage (NCBI taxonomy): Bacteria > Bacillati > Actinomycetota > Actinomycetes > Micromonosporales > Micromonosporaceae > Rugosimonospora > Rugosimonospora acidiphila. The sequence continues at coordinate 77,258 of NZ_BAABJQ010000032.1, read as the reverse complement.
CGACCTGCCGCCCGGGGGCTACCGGCTCTGATCTGAGTGCGGGTGGTGGCATGAAAGATCATTACGGTATGGACAGTGATCGGTCGCGTCGAACATTTCGACCGCTCGTGGACGTTCACCAACGCCACGCCCGAGCGATGATCATCGCGTCTTCGCATTGGTCTTGTCGAAGGTCAGGTCCTCGCTGCGGCACGCCCACGACGTCAGCATCGGCTGGACGCGCACAAACGGCATTCCTCACGCGCTCGCGGCTTTCAAGATCTCGTTGGCCCGCCGCAGCTCGGAGACCTCTTTACGCAGCCGCCGGTTCTCCTCGACCACGTCGGTGGTGGGCCGGTCGGCGCGTTCACCCGCGTCGGCCTCAGCCTGGCGAATCCAGTTCCGCAACGCCTCATGATGCACGCCGAGCTGCTCGGCAAGACGCCGGATGACCGGCTTCGGGTCCGACTCTCGGTACAGGCGCACAGCGCGCTCGCGCAGCTCGTCGGGGTACTTCTTCGGTGCTGGCTTTCTATTGACTGTGACAACCCCTGGTTGTCAGGATGGAAGGATGGGCAAGCAGGTTGAGACAGCTGAGCACCGGGAGTTGGTCGCGCAGCTGAAGGACGTGCGGGCGGCGGCCATTGAGGCGGCGCAGCGGGCGGCGGAACTGGCGCGGGACCGACGGAGGATATTGGAGGCGCTGCTCGCCGAGGGATTCTCGCAGGCCGACCTCGCGCGGGAACTGGGCGTCACCCGGCAGGCCATCCAGAAGATGGTCGCCGTCGGGGCCGAGCGGCGGGGAAAGTAACAGTGCGGCGTAAGGGTGTCTGCTACGAGGCTGGCCGGGAGCTTGAGGGGCGGAGCTGGCGGCCGGACTTCCGGCCCGGGGAGGTACGGCGAGAGCTGGAGATAATCGCCGGCGACCTGCACTGCACGGCGGTGAAGATCCACAGTGCCGACCTGCCCCGGCTGGGCTGGACCGCCCAGGTCGCGCTAGAACTGGGACTCGAGGCGTGGCTGTCACCGGACCTGTGGGACCACGATGCCGAAGACACACTCGCGCACGTCATGAGCGCAGCGCGCCTCGCCGAAGAACTGCGGCACGCCTATCCGGGCCGCGTCGTCCTCAGCGTGGGGGGCGAGCTCTGCCTCTTCATGCAGGGCATCATCCCCGGCGATGCCGTGCCCGAACGGATCGCCCGGCCGGACCTCGACGTCTTGCTTCGCGCCGAGGCCACCCAGGAGTCGCTGGATGAGTTCCTCGCCCGGACGGCAGCAGCCGTCCGGGCGGAGTTCGGCGGGCAGATCACCTACTGCGCGTTGCCGACTGAGCAGGTGGACTGGACACGATTCGACGTGGCCGCCGTCGACCTGTACCGGGATAGGCTCACCCGGCCCCGCTTCGGCCGGGCCGTCCAGGTGCTCAAGAAGAAGGCGAAAGGACGGCCGCTGATCATCGGTGAGTTCGGCTGCTGCACCTACCAGGGGGCCGCGGACCGTGGCGGCTCGGGCTTCGACATCATCGATCATGGCGGCGATCAGCCCCACGTCAACGGCTACATGCGGGACGAGGCAGGGCAAGCCCAGGAGATCACCGAATGCCTGGACATCTTCAACGCGGGCGGCGCGGACATCGCGTTCGTGCAGACCTTCGTCCAGCCCCTGAATCCGTGGAGCCCCGACCCCCGGTTCGACTTCGACCTGGCCAGCTACAGTCTGGTGAAGAGCTTCGCCAGCAGGCTCGGCGACCTAGCCGAGGAATTTCCGAAGGTCCCGTTCGACAGCACGAAGCACGGCAGCACCTACCCGGACATGCCCTGGGAACCCAAGGCGTCGTTCCACGCCGTTGCCGCCTGGAACGCTGCCCATTGACCCGCCCGACATACCATCGAGCCAGGCGTCACCATGATCCTGGCACCTGTCGCCGGCCCGGTTCCCCGCGTGGTGCTCGCTTCGCGGTCATGCGAGGCGAAGCTGAGCCAGCTGCCCACCCCGTTCCGGCCGGACAGCGTGGTCACCGTTGGCGGGTCATGGGAGCCGACCCGCGACCCGCGCCGCTCAGCCCGCTGAAAATCGGTCTTGTCCGCGCTGAGCCCGGCGCAGAACTCGCGGACGGCGACCCTGACGAGCTTCGCACTCCGGCGGATCAATTCTCGTTTGGGTCGACCTGGCGTTCCAGGCGGTGAAGATGACTGAGCGTTGCGGGGTACGTCCAGGTCAGCTAGCGATTGGGTGCTCATGATTCAGCCCCGGAGGCAGCGCAGGTGAATTAGGCGACCCGTGCTCGCCTGCCCCAACGCCCGCGACTAGAGCAAGCAGGGGCGCCGCCGCCGCTGGCGGTGAGGTCCAGACGTCATGTGCGCCCACCCGCCTTGAACCGCACTGAGTTCCGCCGTGCGAACGGGCAACCGCATCGCGGTCAGCCACTCCGAATGATTGAGCTATTGTCGAGACCTGTGGGTCAAGATTGTTTAAGTGGCTAGTTGCGTACCGGCCTTGGGGCGGGGTCATTCGAGGAGTCGGCTGTGCTGCACCACGGCTGCGCTGCGCCGCCGATCGGGTGCGATATGGTCGCCCCGGCACATCACAAGAAGGGCATGAACGTGGCGACGGCGACGGCGGAAGAGTTCGATCGCAGGATCGATCCGTACCGACCGGAGCTGCTGGCCCACTGCTACCAGATGCTCGGCTCGGTCCACGACGCGGAGGACCTGGTCCAGGAGACCTATCTGAGAGCGTGGCGCGCGAAGGACCAGTATGACAAGAGCCGCAGCTCCCTGCGGACCTGGCTGTATCGCATCGCGACCAACGCCTGCCTCACCGCGCTTGAGGGTCGCAGCCGCCGTCCGCTGCCCTCCGGCCTGGTCGCCGAGAGCGACCCGGGCCGACCGTTCGTCCACGGCGGGGAGATCACCTGGCTCCAACCGCTTCCCGACTCTCTGCTGAGCCTGCGCGAGCCGGAGACTGCCACGATCGACCGCGGCAGCCTCCGGCTCGCCTTCGTCGCCGCCATGCAGCACCTTTCCGCGCGGCAGCGCGCAGTGTTGATCCTGCGTGAGGTGCTCGACTTCTCCGCAGCCGAGGCAGCGGACATCCTGAGCACCACGACCGCCTCGGTCAACAGTTCCCTGCAACGGGCCAGGGCCAGGCTTAAGGAGGCGGGGATTCTGGAGGAGCAGGTCGCCGAACCGTCCGAAGCCGAGCAGCGCGCCTGGGTGGACAAGTACATGAAGGCCTTTGAGCAGGCCGACGTCGAAGGGCTTAAACGACTGCTCACCGAAGACGTGCTCATGGAGATGCCCCCGATGGTCAACTGGTTCGTCGGGCGCGAGAACTACGGTGCGTTCATGGACTGGGTCTTCACCAACGTCGGCAGCCAGTGGCGCTTCCTGCCGGTCGGCGCCAATTCGCAGCCGGCGTTCGCAGCCTACAACCGCGGCCCGAGCGGCGCGTTCGAGCTGCACACGCTGCAGGTCTTTACGGTCACGACCAACGGCATCAGCCGCAACTCGGTCTTCCAGGAGGCCGAGGTGTTCGCCTCCTTCAAGCTTCCCGCCAAACTCGAAGCCTGACAGAGCAGCCCGCCCGTCCCCGCTCGTCGGCGGTCGCGGTTGTTCGCCGGGTTCCTGGTCGGGAACCCCTGTCTGTCGAGCACGCCTCAAAAGTCTTTACCGCGGGCGCGATGAGTTCCGACCCCACCGCCGGTATGTATTGGCGAGTTCGCCGGAATACCCCGGGCAAACCGATCACAAGGGAGAATCCGATGTCAGACAGTCGTGCGGAAGACGAGGCCGCCATCCAGGCCGTGCTGGTTGACTCCTATAAGGCGTGGGAGGCTGGCGACGCCGACGGCATGGTCGCCAACTACACCGCGGACGCGACCGCCATCATGACCGGCTCGCTCCGCGACAGCCGTGACGTGATCCGTCAGAACATGGCCCTGGCCTTCGAGGGGCCACTCAAGGGCAGCTCGACCTACAACAAGCAGCTCAGCCTCCGCTTCGTCGGCAGGGACGCCGCGATCGTCGTCAGCGAATCCGGCATCCTGTTCGCTGGCGAGACCGAGGTTGCGGACACGGGTAAGGTGAACGCGACCTGGGTTTTCGAGAAGCGGGACGGCCAGTGGCGGATCGCCGCCTATCACAACAGCCCGGTGCTGGCGCCAGGGCAGTGAACCCCTTCCCCGTAAACCGGAAGTGACCGTGTGTAGTGGCGCAGGGCTCTGACGTCGCTGACCCGATGTCTGAGCCCTGCGTCGAACCGCGTGAAGCCCCTGGTAGAAGCAGGTCTTGACTAGAGATTAACTCCATAGGGGCACTCGACTTTCGAATGATTTCGTCAGACTCGATCGAGCCACTCGGCGATCGCCCGTCCGACCTCGTCGGGACTGTCCTCCTGCACGAGGTGCAGACCTCTGACCACGACACGGTTCTGGTTAGGGAAGCTGGTGGCCAGTGCCCTGATCCGGCCCGTGATGAAGACGCCGGGGTCTGCGTCAATAAACAGTTTCGGCAACCGTGCCTCTTGCAGCCATCGGCAGTAGGCGGCTATCCGATCGTGGACGTCGGTGGGCTCGCCCGACAGCGGCACCTCGCGCGGCCACTGCAATGTCGGCCAGCGGTCGTCGCCAGCCTGCAGGAACGGTCGCCGGTACTCGGCCATTTCCTCATCCGACATCGTCCGTTGCATGAAGGCGGGCAGCGCCTTCTCCATGAACATGTTCTGGTCGAGCACCAGCGCTTCGCCCTGCGGGGAACGCACAGTCTTCAGCGTCGGACGCAGAGTTTCCGGCAGATCGTCCAGGGTGAGCGGCGCGACGAACGTCTCCATATAGGCAATCGCGCGGACACGCTCCTGGTGGCGGTATGCCCAGTCGAAGCCCAAGGCCCCGCCCCAGTCGTCCAGGACCAGCGTCAGCGGCTGCGTGCCGACCACCTCGTTGATGAAGGCGTCGAGATAGCGGGCGTGGCCCGCGAAGCGGTAGCGGTCAGGCTCCGCACCGGTGGGGATCTTGTCCGAGTCGCCCATCCCGATCAGATCAGGCGCGATCAGCCGGCGGCCTGGAGCCTCCACGTGCGGCAAGACATTGCGCCACAGGAATGAGGAGGTCGGGTTGCCGTGAAGGAACACGATCGGGTGCCCCTCACCGCGTTCGACATAGGCCATCCGGCGGCCGAGTACTTCGGCGAAACGCTTTTCGCGCGCCCAGGCGCCGCTGCGGAGATGCCCTTCGGTCTTGGCCACGCCGGTCCCCTCTGTGAGTTGCTGCTGTCAGCCGGCCGCCCGGCCAGCGATCTCGGTGTACCCAGCGAATCGCAGCTCATTCGCGAGTCTCGGGGCTGCGGAGACCGCTGATGGTGAGCCTTTTGCATGGCCACCGTCGGGGACGGAGCGCGACACCGCCGCAACACGTTGGTCCGGTATGGGCCCAAAGCCGCCGACCAGACACCTAAGCGCTTCGATGTTCGCTAGCCTCGTCGGCCGTGAGCGGTGTGTTCACCGGACGTGGCCGGCGCGACAACGGCTTGGTGGGTGGCGTCGTTGCTGCTATTTGCATCGGTACAGTCGCTACCATTTGGATCGCTCATCCGGGCCGCCCGGGCGATCATGTAGTGCTTGCTCGGATCGGATCGGTGGCAGTCCTGCTCGTGGCGGTCGTTGTCAGCATCGCGGGAGCCGTCGTCTCGTTCGTGGCTCCGGCTGCGTCCGGCACCCTGCGCTGGGGTGTCGCGTTGCTGGTAATCGTGCTCGGCGCGACGGTGGCTGTGCTCGCGTGTGCTGCTCTCGCCGTCTCGACGGGACAGACGGATGTCCTCCTCAGTGTGATTCTGCTAATTGGGGCCGTCGGTATGGAGATCATTGCCGTGCAGGTCATCGCCAGATCGCTACTCGAGACCGGCGGGTTCAGACCACAGCAACACCCTGGATCGTGAAGAGCCGGAAAAGCTCCTCAAAGTCGGCCGTTGGGTCCTGGACAAACTCAAAGAGTTACTGGAGGGGTCGGCCGCCCCAGTGCTCATGTTCCTCAGGGCCTCAGACTGGGAGGACATTCGAGGAATCGCCAGCGGTGTGGCTGGCCAACTACACCCGGAAGCGCTCGCCGCCGCACGCGGTCACGTCCAGTGGCGTGGTGTAGCAATAGGCGGCCACCGGTGATCCTGGTGCGAGTTTAGGCGGCGGTGGTCAGTTGAGGCTGTGGCTTGGTGGAGGTGTCGTCAGCCTGATCGTCGATGGTCTCCTTCCGGGCCTTGGCGAGTAGTTCGGGTCCCATGCAGCGGCGTTTACCACCGCCCGGACTATCGCCACGATGTCCCGCAGTCAGCATGATCGACAACGGCTTCTGGCCGTGCTCACACGCGAGATGAAACTTCGTGGTCAGCCCGCCGGGCGGAATCGGCCCAGCGCGTGGTCAGCCGGCTCTGTCCGAACCCCACCCGGCGGATCTGCTTGCAGATCCCCTGTTTACGCGCTCCGGCGGCGTGCTGATGAGCCCGCGCGATCGAGGAGTCCACCGACACGTCCCAGGTGATGCGCCCGGCCGCGTCCGCCTGGGCCTGCAACGCGGTTGACATCCGCGCCCACGTGCCGTCGCGCTGCCACCGCCTGAATAGGGCATACACCGCCGCCCACGACCCGTAACACGCTGGTACGTCCCGCCACGGCAGCCCGGACCCGCCACCGGATCCCATCGATCAGCTGACGCCTACTCCACAACGACGGCCGACCTGAGCGCTTCGGCGCGGGCAGCAACGGTTGCAGAACCGTCCACTGCCCGTCGGTCAGGTCGAACCGCCTCGTTACCGCTAGGGTGTCCACGAGGTCTCCGGTATCTGGATCTTCTTGGTCGATTTTCCAAATACCGGAGACCTCGCCCAATGTCCACCGCTGAGGGAACACTTCTGATGCTGCGAGACTCGGTCCGTGCCTAACCAGCCCTTGCCATGGCCGCGCTTTGCCACCGTTGAGCTCTCTGGCAGCGATCTTCCAGAGCATCTGGCCAGCCGCTTCCCCCGGTTACGCGTACCGAGCCAGGAAATCGGCGGCATAACAGCCGAACCCAAGCTCCGTGTGGTCCTGACACCAAGCGGAGGCGAGCTGATCCAGTTCGGTACGTATGGATACGGACTCGTCTGCCTCGACCCTGATACCGGCCAGGTGGTCGACATGGTCGCGTCACGGGGAGAGATCGTCCGGGGTCCCCTCCTGGCTAACTCCAGTCTCGACCAGTTCATCCGAACCGTGAAGGCTGCAACTGAACTGTTCCCCTACCACGACGCCGACCCGGACGCCGATCTCGAAGCCGCTGCTGACAGGCTACGCACCAGACTGAAGCCGATCGACCCGCAAGCCTGGTCGCAAGACGGGTCGTCGGTCATGCCGCCTCAGCCGTGACGGGACACACACCACCAACAGCGTTGCCTGGGCTCGCGTGATGGTTGACGAATCAGCCTCAGCTGATGCTTGACATGATCACGATGATCGGATCACCAACGCTTGCCTGCGGGGGCGGGCTGGCGACGTCCGCTCGTGCCGATGAGAATGCGCCGTTAGCCACAGACGACGCCCTGCCGCATGATTGTGGCGTGGCGACTGTTCATCTCATCCATGGCTACCTGGGCGTCGGGAAAAGTCGTTTCGCCCGGGATTTCTCTGCCCGCAGTGGCGCCGCGTTGATCTCGTTGGACGAGTGGTACCTCCGGCTGTACACCGATGGAGCCCCCACTCCCCATCAGGACTATGAGCTGTTGGACCGGCTCACAGGCGTGCTGCATGGTCATTGGCCCCAGCTTCTGCGTGCCGGTGTGGACGTCGTGCTCGACTTCGGCTTCTGGCGCAGGTCGGAACGCGACATGACGCGCGAGCTGGCCAGGTCTGTATCGGCAAACCACCGCCTGTATTGGGTACGCACCGACGACGAGACCGCCTTGTCGCGCTGCCTGACTCGTAACGACCACCCGGGAAGCGCGTTCATCATCGACGCGGCCGCGTACCGCGACCTCAAGGCGCGTTTCGAGGAACTCGGCAGTGACGAACCGTTCGAGATTGTCGAGACTTGACGCTGGCGGAGCGCTCGTTCTCGTGCCGTGATCCGCGCGCTACCCACAGTCTCGGCAGCTGGAGTGGCCGGTGTGCGGTCTGCCGATGAGTGGGTGCGTGTGACGCGTCTGGCACCATGGCCCTATGCGGCGATATTCGACCGAAGCGTCGGCCTCCGTGCTCGCGGGCGCCGACGTGGCGCTTGTAGGCCTGTTCTCCGCAAAGGATAAAGCGTTCAGTGAGAAGCTCGACCTGCTCGCAGGCTCCGTGGAGGCGCATGGCGGCCGGGTCGTGAGCCGTCACGTCCAGCGGCGTGGTGTCTCGCATGGCGGTGTGGCCAAGATGAGCGCGCCATTTTCGCGGCGGACACTGCTTAGCCCCGGCAAAGCACGCGAAATCGCGCAAGCGTGCCGAGCCGCGGAGGTCGCCGTTGCGGTCTTCGCGAACCCGCTGACGAAACACCAACGAGCCGTCCTCGGCGACATGTTCCGGTGCCCGGTGATCAGCAGCGAGGACCTTCCCGGCGGCCAGTGAGCGTCCACACCTGCTCGATATGCCGCGTTGAGTAGGTCCTCGCCGATCGACGGTACTCAAGGGCCCGACAGCCGTACCTCCCGTCGTATATGTCTCAGGACGATCCCCGGGCGCTACGTCCCGTCCCAACCAACCGGTAGTGTCACGAAGCTCGTTCGGGCCTTGAACACGTGCACACATCTGCCGCAAGTCGCGCGGACCGAGGCAACCGGATCCGCTTGATCCGCGGATGCTGTGGGGACGGTACCGGTGTGGGAGCGGTTCTGCTCGCCTTGGGCCTTGGTTTAGGTAGCGGCCAACCGGCGGCGTCGTGAATGATGCAGGGGTGGATCCCGCGTTCGTACTCGTCCATAGCTTGTTGTTGGGCCCACTGACGTGGGCACCTGTTGCGGCGAGGCTGGCAGACTTAGGCAAGGCGGCGGTGGTGCCATCGCTGGTTGACGTCGCCGATGTCGACGATCCGCCGTTCTGGCCGGGCATTGCCGCCGAGGTCAGCGATGCCGTCTCCCATCTGCCGCGGGAGCAGCCGATCGTGCTGGTTGCGCACAGCAACGCCGGCCCGTTCGTTCCTGTTCTCGTGCAAGCGTCTCGGCGTCCGGTCGCCGGGTGCATGTTCGTCGATGCCCGGCTGCCCTCCCGTACCGGGGTGACCCCTGCCGCGTCGCCCGAGCGACTGGAGCACCTGCGCACCAGGGTGATTGAGGGTCGGCTGCCGCGGTGGACGACGTGGTGGGCCGAGGACGATGTCGCGCTGCTGTTTCCTGATCCGCAGACCCGATCGACCGTTTCGGCCGAGCAGCCCCGGCTTCCACTGAGTTACTACGAGCAGCAGATTCCTGTCCCGCCCGGCTGGGACGACCGGCCGTGCGGGTATGTGCTGTTCGGGCCTCCATACGATGATATGGCGCGGGAGGCGGAGATGCGTGGCTGGGACGTTGCCGAGGTCGGCGGCGGGCACCTGCATCAACTCGTGGATCCAGACGCGGTGACCGCGCGCATTGTCGCCATGACCAAGAGGTGGGGCTCGTCGGCCGACTGAGCCGACGCGCGCTCATGCCGCGAGTCGCGCGGTCGTCCGGATCATGTCAAGCCTCATCCGAGGCCACGAACTCAAGCATCACCCGGAGTCGGACACAGCACGAACAGCATGTCGAGTCCCAGCTGATGCTTGACGTTCCCGTCCCGCCTGATCCTCGACGGTTGGTCTAGATCCTCCGGCTCGGATATCCACAGCTAGTAGTTGCGCCCATCGCCCAGCATGCCTGGCCACGCATAACCGAAGGTGGCCGTTAGGCGCCGAACCCGCCGCACAGGAAGAACAGGCTCGCGGCCAGTCCGAATACCCAGCCAGCCGCGAGACCAGCCACGAGATCTGACCCACGGCGGAGGAACAGGAATACGGACAGGGGCAGTGCGACGCAGCTGCCCAATAACATCAGCTGCGCGAAGCCGTACGTTGATGCGTAGGAGTAGAACACCCCGAATTTCTCACCGGCATCAAGGTCAGCATTCGGGCCACCGCCAGCGGCGATAGCCGCGGCATTGGTGACCCAGACAGCAACCCCCTGCCCTGCAAGGGACACGAGCAGTCCGGCAACCAGGAGCTTGGTGATCTTCACCGGCTGAGTGTGGCAGAAGTCGTTCCCCGATGGGGGGGAGGACGTTCGCCGCGAGTGTTGAGCATCAGGTGGAACGCCGGTGTCAAGCATCAGGCGTGACACGACACAGGCTCGGCCCTCTGTGTCCGGTCTCATGACCTGCTTGACGGATCGGTAACAGGACCTGCGTGACAACGCATCCACGTCGACGAGACCCACTCCGGCCGCACCGTCACCACCGAAACCGTTCCGGCAGCTCTGCGGCGATCACCCGCCGGGGCAGCCCGGAGGTGCGCCGCTGTAGTTGACGCACCGGGTGTGGGCCGGTGCCGGTGGCCGCGGCCCGTACTGGTGCCGCAGCCGAGTCCCGGCGTGGTCGAGCCACGCCGCCGGCACACACAGCAGCAGGGTCACGATCAGCAGGGTGACGCACAGCGCTCTCCGTCTCGCCACGAGCGCGACGATGGCGGCCAGCCCCGCGAAGCCCACGCTGACCCCCGCCAACGCGATCTCCCGAACGCCTTGCTCGTACCGCTGATGATCGGTCAGCTTGTTGCTGTGGATGTACGACATCGGGGGTACCACCAGGGCGAGCGTCAGACGGGCGCACCCGAACAGCCAGGCCACACCGATCAGCCAGAGGGCGATGGTGGCCAGACGTTGTCCCCAGTGCGCCCGAATCTCGTCGGCATCGACCATCGGCAAATCGTAACGGAGCCCCGCAATCAGGCCGTCCATCGGCGACGACGAAACGGAGGGGATCGGTCACGGTGGGCTCTCTGCCACGGTCGCCACATCGGGGCGAGGTCCGCACCGGGCGGGGCATGGTCGGGGTAGACCTGCGCGACGTACGCAGACCCGGCGACGTCGTACCCTCGACCCATGCCGATCTCAGCGACACGATGTGGCCGCCGTGTCGGGCCGGGATGTGCACGGCGGTTCTGCCCAGATGGTGGCGTGCCCGCCCGTCGGACTCGTCCGCCGCGTGCTGACCCGATGTGCTGGCCAGTCCCTGGCAGACCCTTTCGAGAGTTTGCCGCGGGCGTGCTGATGTCAATACACGGCCGGTTCGACGCTCAGCGTGCCCGCGGCCGTGTCGATGGTGGCCCGCGTGCCCAGCGGGAGGGTCGGCGGGTGGTGTCCATGCCCGATGGGAAGTCCTCCAAGGACGGGAACGCCGAGGTGGGTGAGCCGGTCGCGCAGGACGTCTTTGATACGCCAACCGCCGAGTGATGGGTCGCTGTCGCACTCCTCGAACCTCAGGAACTGGCCGAGCGCGATGCCAGACAGGCCATCGAGTGCTCCTGAGCGGGTGAGCTGGGTGAGTGCGCGGTCGACCTCTCCGAGGCCAGTGCCTTTCTGGTGCTCCAGGAAGAGAATCGCGCCCCGAAGGTTGGGTAGGCCAGCCCCGGCCTCGGTGCGGATGGCGTCGAGGTTGCCCCCGACCAAGATGCCGGTGGCCAGGCCGTCAACGGTGACTGCGGCAGTAACTTCGTTGGGGTCGCGATGCAGGACGATCGGCTCGTCGGTCATCAGGGCGCGACGGAGTGCCTCGGCCGAGGTGGGCCCGCACCATTCGTCACTCCAGTTGGCGAATGGCCCGTGCAGGCTGGCCAGCCCGCATCGTGCCCACAGGGCGAGGTGGATATGGGTGATGTCGCTGAAGCCCACCAGCGGTTTCGGATCGCGCCGCGCCGCTTCGAAGTCGATGTCGTCGACGATGCGGTAGGCGCCTTTGCCGCCCGTGCTGGCCACGATGGCACGCACGCCGGGATCTCGGAGGGCGGCGTTCAGGTCCGCTGCGCGGTCCTCGTCTCGTCCGGCCATATAACCCCATCGATCGAAGACGTGCTCGCCGAGTTCAACCTGCAGACCCCAAGAGGTCAGCAGCTGGGCGCCGCGAGCGACGCCGTCACGGCCGGGCGGACAGGCCGGGGAGACGATACGCACCCGATCCCCAGGACTCAGCAGCGGAGACCGGATGGGCTCCAGCACTTCACGGACATCCATTGGCCGATCCTGACACGAGACCATCTGCTTCATTAGGCGACCCCCGCGCCTTCGCCAATACCGATAACATGCCCGATCTGATAGCTCCGTGCACCGGGCAGGCATCACCCAGAGGTAAGGGCTTGCAGGGTCTGCGGCAGGTGTACGGCGATGTCCATGCCCCCGGTCGGCCGGGCGGTGCTGAAGATCTCGCCGTCGTGCGCGGTGACGACCGCCCGGACGATGGACAGGCCGAGCCCGGCCCCACGGGTGCCCTGGGCGGCGCCTCGGACGAACGGCTCGAACAGCCGTCGTTCCTCCTCCGGGGTGACCGGCCGGCCGGTGTTGACCATCCGCAGGAACGCGTGCCCGTCCGCGGTGCCGGAGGTCACCGTGACATGGCCGCCGGTCTCGTTGTATCGCAGCGCGTTCTCCAGCAGGTTTCCGGCCATCCGCTCCAGCAGCACCGGCTCGCCGCTGGCCGGCGCCGGCCGTAGGTCGGCCCGCAGGGTGACCGCCCCGTTCGCCGCGAGGTCGGCGCCGGCGGCGACCACCGCGGCGGCGACCTCGGCCAGGTCCACGGGCGTCCGGCGGAGCGGACCGGCCTGGCTACGGGCCAGAACCAGGAGCCCGTCCAGGGTGCGCTGGCTGGCCTCGACGGCGGCGGCGATGTCGCCGGCCATCGCGATGAGTTCGGCCCGGTCGGGTTCGCCGTCCAGGGTGACGTCGATAGCGGTGCGCATGGTGGTGAGTGGGGTACGCAGTTCGTGCGCGGCGTTGGCGACGAACAGACGCTGGCTGTCGAGGACCCGGTCGCGATCGGCGATGCCGTGCTGGATGCGCTCCAGCATGCCGTTGATGGTGGCGGCCAGCGCGGCGAGTTCGTCGGCGGGCTGGCGGACGGGTACCCGTTCGGACAGGTTCTCCGCGGACAGCCGGTTCGCGGTGCCGGATATCGCCCGGATCGGCCGCAGTATCCGCCCGGCCACCAGCCAGCCCGTCAGCCCGGCCAGCGCGGTCACCACCAGCAGCGCCGGTACCGCCTGGGTCAGCAGCTTGGACATCGCATCCCGGATGTGCAGATGCAGGCTGTTGAACAGCAGCAGGTACGTCACCGCCGTCAGCAGCGACCCGGCGGCCAGCACCAGGCCGATGTACACCAGGGTGAGCCGGCCGCGGGCGGTCGGTCGCCAGGTCATGGGGCGATCCGGTAGCCGGCGCCAGTCACGGTTTCGATCAGCGGTGGGTCACCGAGCTTGCGGCGCAGGGTGCTGACGGTGATCCGCACGGCGTTGGTGAACGGGTCGACGTGCTCGTCCCACACCTTGTCCAGCAGCGTTTCGGCGCTGACCACGGCACCGTCGGCGGCGAGCAGCCGGTGCAGCACCCCGAACTCCTTCGGGGTCAGCGACAGCAGCCGGCCATCCCGTTCGGCGCTGCGCCGGGACGGATCGAGCTCGACATTCCGCGAGCGCAGCACCGGTGGGTGGGCCGGCGTGCTGCGCCGGGCCAGCGCACGCACCCGGGCGACCAGCTCGGCGAACGCGAAGGGCTTGCCCAGGTAGTCGTCGGCGCCCAGGGCCAGCCCGTCCACCCGGTCGGACACCGCACCGGAGGCGGTGAGCATCAGCACCCGGGCCGCGCCGCGCTGCGCCAACAGTCGGCACACGGTGTCGCCGTGCACCACCGGAAGGTCCCGGTCCAGGACCACCACGTCGTACGGGGTGAGGTCGCTCTTGTCCAGCGCCTGCTGGCCGTCGTGCGCCACGTCCACGACGCAGCCGTGCTTGCGCAGCCCGGCCGCGATGTAGGAGGCCAGCGGCTGTTCGTCCTCGACGAGCAACACACGCATCCACCCAGTATCCCCAGCACCGCATATGGGCCGCGTATGGGTCGTCGATCGGTTGCCGATAGGCGATCACCGGTAGACCTGCGACGGTCCGTTGGTCGATGGGGAAAGGGCCATGAGCATGTATTCGGATTCGGTACGTGGTATCGACCGGCGGCGGCTGGTCCGATGGGGTGGGGTGGCGGCTGCCGGCGTGGCGGTCGGCGTGCCGCTGGTGGGCGCCGGGCCCGCCCACGCCGGCACCACCCCCGCCGCGTCCGATCCGTCCGGGCATGACCGGCTCCCGCCGGACACCCTGCCCGGCGGCGCCTACGACCGGTACGTGGCGGCGCTGGCCGCGCAGGGCACGTTCTCCGGTGTGGTGCTGCTGTCGCACCAGGGTCGCACGGTGCTGTCCCGCAGCTACGGCATGGCCGACAAGCAGAAGGGGATCCCCAACCATGAGGGCACGGCATTCAGTCTCAGTTCGGCGGGCAAACCGTTCCACGCGGTGGCCATGCTGCAGCTGGCCCAGCAGGGCAAGCTGCAGTTGTCGGACACGGTGGGCGTCCACCTGCCCGGCTTCGCCAAGGACATCGCCGAGCAGGTGACCATTCATCACCTGCTGTCCGGCACCTCCGGGCTGGATTCTCCGGATGAGGACGTGCGACGCGTCTTCGGCAGCCGGGACGAGGTGCACGAGTATTACGAGCAGCGGGCCCGGCAGGCGAAACTGGTGGGTGTCCCGGGCGCTCCCGACACCGCCCACGCGGGACGGGTGGGTACTCGCGGGTGGACGTTGCTGGCATCGATGCGGGCGCCGGGCTGAGCCCGCTGTCAAGACGTGTTCACGCCCTTACAGCGGTTGCTGGGGCAGCCGCCGGCAAGGGCGGCCCGGGTGGATTTCATGGTCGGACGGAGGCGGAGGCGGCATGCGCATGCTCAAGGACTGGCACGACTGGGTCGGTACGTTCACTGGCGTGGTATTCCTCACGGTGGCCGCACTGCCGTTGGCCGCGCTGGCGGTGTGGGCTCTGGCCCGCCGCCGAAGCGGCACCCCAGTCACGCCGGCGTGGGCGTGGCGGATGTCGCTAGCCGAGGTCGGCATCGTCTACGGGACGGTGCCGTGGGTATGGATGACCATGTTGCCGGGCGACCGGGCCGGGGTGAGCCTGGTACCGCTGCGGGATCTACTCACGATCCTCGCCGACCGGGGACCGGTGGAGCTGACGGGCCAGGTCGTCGGCAACCTGCTGGTATTCGCGGCACTAGGTTTCATCGCCCCGCTGCGGTTCGCGGCGCTGGCGTCGGTACCGCGGATCCTGGCGCTCGCGGCGGGCTGCTCGATCCTGGTAGAGACCGCGCAGTACGTCCTGCAGCTGGATCGGGTGTCCTCTGTGGACGACGTACTGCTCAACGCCACCGGCGCCGGGCTGGCCGCGCTGGCATCGCGCCGCTGGTGGCGCGCGACGGCCAGAGCGTCCTCAGACCGACCCCGATCGGCCACGGCACCGCAACGCTGAGCCGCCCGCAGTATGCCGGTCAGCGGCCCTGGGCGGTGGCCGGAGGCGTACAGGCAGACGGCCGCGGCGGTAGCCAGGGCGAGGGCGGCCCGGCCGAGAGCGGCGTTGACACAGGGGGTGATTCGGTGCTGTCGCCGTGGCCGGCCGCGGCCGCACGGGCGGCAACTCCCGATAGGTGTCGCCCGCCGGCGATTGCGGCTTGCCTGCGTACGCAGCACGGGCGCGCGAGTAACGGGGTGGCGCGGCCGCGGGACAATGGGGCGCGGAGGCGACGATGTCCGAACAACCGAGCATGACATTCTTCGGGCCCCTGGGGCGGGCGTACCGGCGCGCGTGTCGTTCCGGCATTGCTGAGATAGGAACAGATCTGGTTCTGTGCTATACGGCACTGCACGTTCGTTGCGTCGAGGGCACGCTTCCCTACAGCTGGGAGAAGGTCTGGCGCCCGGTGCGGAAGGGGCAGGCCGGACTGACCGATCCGGACCCGCCCGTCAGAAAGCGACCGGGCACCCCGGACGGGGGAGCGGCGCTGCGGGTCGATGGTGTGCTGCGCGAGGCCGCGGTCAACGAGTTGAGGAGCATGCTCGCGCGCCGCTATCGCCGGAAGGACCCGCTGCCGTTGCCAGCCTTCTCGCCCGCGGTCCGGTACGCGGTGTACGAGGCGATGGAGGAAGCCGCCCGCGCAGGTGTCCAGCACGCCCGTGCGGAGCACCTGTTGGTGGGTCTGCTGGCGCTGCCCGACAGCGCGGCCTGCCGGCTGCTGAGCCAGTGGCGGATTGCCGAACCTGACTCGCTCGATCGGATCGTACGCGCCGATCGCGCCTTCAGCTCTGAAGATGAACCCCAGCCGAACCGGGCGGTAACCCAACTGGCCTTCTGGCAAGTCCTGCCCGCCAGCGAGCAGAGGCGTTGGCCTTGGCGAGCGCTGATGTGGCTGGTGTGGAGGGACATCCGGCGCCGGTACCACCGCCACGGCGCCTGCTACGGGCATCCGATCCTGAACCTGATCCAGACAGATGCCGCACGCCAGGCGCTATACACCGGGCACGCGTTCGTGACCGCCGCGCATGTCCTACTCAGCCTCATCGACCTGCACGAACACTTGGAGTCGGCCGACATGGCCTTACCTGACGACGCTGCCCGATGGAGCCAGGCCGGTGCGATCTTGGCCGCGCATGGCGTGCGGGGGGATGCCGCGACGAAGGCCGCGACGCGGTTGGCGTCCGCCCCGAACGACAAGGAAGAGCTCCTGGCCGGGCTACCGACGCGAGGTTGGCGGCCGCCGCGCAACGAGTTGGGTGCACCGACGCAGGGCCGAACCGCGCTGGCCGCCCTGCGCGACGCGAGTCTGTCCGCTCACCGCCTCGGCCACCCGTACGCGGGCACCACCCATCTACTCGGTGCGCTGCTGGCGCAGCCAGACGGACCGGCGGTGCGGTTACTGCGTCAGCTCGGCGTGGACCCCGACGATGTCCGGTTGAAGGTGACCCGTCATCTCAACAACCGCGGGTACAGCTGAACGTGCTCCTGCCGCGCGCCGCGTACCTCGACGCGACGGTATTCGCTCAATAAGCACACAGCGACAGCCAGCGTCACCAGCAGCCGCCCGTCGGGTAGGTGCCGACGGTTAACGATCGGTGGACCGTTCGGTCGCAACAGCGATTCGGCCACAACGCGTCCCTGGTGTATCAACACACAGCCCTGGTGAGCACGATCAGCCGGCGGTGGCGGCGATACCTCGTTGGGGGGCTGGGGCTCGGCCCTTCCCGAGCCGTTACAACCCGGCGAAGGAGGCGGTCGCCCTGGAATGCTCGATTATCCGGACCAACGGCGAACGCTTCCCGCGGACCACCGAGGTCGACCCCGGCGTTCAGCCCTCTGACCTGAACCGGTCGGCGATCTCGGACCTCTGAGGACTCAGGGTTTCCCCACTGGCACAACTGATCTTGAGGAATGTGTTCGAGGACAGCCTCGGACACCTCGAGTGGTCGAAGGGACGTCAGATCTGGGCCACGAGATCCCTGCGGGATGTGCGGAAGCGTTGCTGACGACGATGGGACTACCTCGTGTTTGATTAGTCCCGGTGTGGGTTCGGTTCACCGCCCTTCTCGGGCGTCCTTGCCGCCGAACCTGTGTTGGTGCGGTGGTGAGGTTCTTCCGTCGCCGAGGCAGGTTGCACCCCCCACGCTGGCGGAGAGCAGAGCCGTCTCCTCGAGATCGTGGGGAGGGGGTCGCGGGGTGACTCTTCAATTCTCGTTGTGATAGGGGCGTTACCCTTGGCCGCATGGGTCGGCTAGGTGAAGATCTTGTCCTTCTGGCGGTCGGTGCTGACGGTCGAATGGCTAAGGCGCCACGATTGCCGCAGGCACTCCTCGGCGCGGAACTTGCCCAGCTTGCGACGGCCGCGCGCATCCGCGTTGTCCGGCAGCGCGTCGTGGTGTCCTCGACGCTTCCGCTCGGTGACCGTGATGTGGATGCCACGCTCGCTCGGCTCGCCGCCGTTCAGCAGCCGCCTCCGCGAATGAGCAAGGTGATGCGCCATCCGCCGCGCGGCATTCGGGCAGCGTATCTCGCCCGGCTGGCCGCACAGGGTATCGTGCGTCGGCGCTCGACGCGGCTTGGCCGCGAAAGATGGGACATCATCCGCGCAGTCGCACGGGCTGACTTGTGCGCGCGGATCGAGGCAATCGTGACGTCCGACAAGCCGCTATCCATGGATGACGCCACACTGGCCGCGCTCATCTACGCCGCCGGGTTAGACGCCGTCGTCTACCCAGGGCTTGCCGGCTGGCCGCGACGACAGCGGTTGGAACACATCGCCCGGGGCACATGGCCGGCGCCCACGGTTGAGCGTGCACCGGCGGCCGCCGGCTCGCCGAGCCCCACGAACGTGGTTGCCGACGGAACCATCCAGGGTGCCAACGACCAGGTGGATCTCGACGTAACGCGCGCGACGATCGACGCCGTTGTCCGCGACTCGATGCGATTCATTATGGATGCCGCAACGCACGCCGTATCGGTTGCTGAGCACCACGGCCATTCGGGGCACGGTGGGATCAGCCACGGAGGTGGCGGCCACCACGGGCATTGATCGGGTTCGGCGCACGGCTGGTGCTGGGGTGCGGTCAGGGTTGCGGGCGCAGCTGAGGGCCTCACCCAGACGGTCCGCCAACGCCGCGACACTCACCTGGGGAACTCGATCGCCAAGCTCTTCAGGGGGCCTATCGCTGACCGCGAGGCTTCCTCAGCGGCCCGCAAGACTTCGGCGCGTCAAGGCCGGTCGCTCCTCGTCCGCCTCCTCGTTGACCGGTGCCGGTCATGACGGGCACCATTCGGAGGGTGATGAAGTTGCGGGCTCAGGTCGCGCTGCTACGCGTCGCGGCATGGATGTCTTCGCGGTACAGTCAGCGGCTCGTTGTCGCTGCACTCAATCTCGCCTGGACGCTGGAACGTGCCGGACGCTCTCCGAATGCCACCGCCGCTTATCAGGTTGCGATCGCTGAATGCCGACGCCTGAGCGTTCTGGACCTGAGGGCCCGTAAGCAGCTCGCCGGAAGTCTGTCGGCGTTGTCCTACTGCCTTTGCCGTCAGCGCCGCCACGACGAGGAGATCGCAGCCCGTGCTGAGGCGATCTCGCTTTGGCGCGACATCACCCCGGATGGGCCGGAACTGGTCAAGTCACTCCACGACCAGGCGATCGCGTTTCACGCGGCCGGCCGGCATGACGAGGCCGTGAAGGCCTGGGCCGAGGCGATCCAGCTCCGGGCTCCGCTGGCTGCCTCCGACAACGAGCACCGTGCATATCTTGCGTCCGCCCAACGGTGGCGGGCAGACAGCCTCGCCACACTCGGCTGCTACCGCGAGGCGCTCGCCGATCTCGATGCGTCCATAGCCGGCTACCGCGAGGCGGCCAGCGTCGAGCCAGACTATTTCGCGCAGGTGGAATTGACAATTCACATCAAGTTGGAGGTCATGGCTCGGTCCGAACCAGCCGAATAGTAGTCGTGGCCCCCTTGAGGACCTCAGGTACCGCAATCTGGCAGAGCGTATCCGTACCGGCCGCGCAACCAGCGGGCATCCACGTCGCGGTCATCAACGGCGGTGGCCAGGTTGAGCGGCGAGGTGTGGCCGCCATGACCGGCACGACGCCGCCGACGAAATGCCTAGTACTCCAGCCGCACTTTCAGGTTCGGAGTCTTCGCTGGTAGTGGCTGGCCCGAGCGCGCGTGCGCCCACATGGCGAGGGTGATGTGGCGGTACCACGTGTCGTAGCGGCGCACCTGATGCTCGTCCAGGCCGATCTGGCCCTTCGCGGTCGGGAAGCATCATTCGATGGCCCACCTGGCTCCCGCGACGCGGATCAGTTCCCCGTCGGTGGTGTCGACGGGGCCGTAGCACAGGTAGTACGCCAGCTCACTTGGATCGCCGATACTGCGGCGAATCAGCAGCCATCGAGCGTGTCCGTGCTCGGCGGTGCCGGTGTCTGGCAACGAGACCAATGCCCAGTCATACAGGCGTGGTCCTTTCGCTCCGTCCCCGCAGCTACGTCGCTTCCACGCCGACAGTGGTGCTCTGGCGGCCAGCGCGTCAGCGCGGGCCGCACCGCCTTGAGTGGGGATGAGACCTTGCCGCAGCGGCAAGGTCTCTCGCCCGGCGTATCCCGCGAGTCGCCACGATCACGTCCTGGATACTTGTCACAGCGTAGCTTCTCTCGAGGTCGCACTGGGTGGGCGGTGTCCGGCGTTGGGACAGTCAGGCCCGCTAGTCTCAGTTCATGGCGAACACTGGGCCAACCGATCGCGTCCCAGATCGGCGTTCCCGCGCGTCCCTGCTCGAGGTCGCGCGCGCGGCCGCCGTCTCACCCCAGACGGCCTCCCGAGTAGCGCGGGGATCGGACAAGGTGCGGCCGGAGACCCGCGAACGCGTCCTCGCGGCGATGGCGGAACTCGGCTACTCGCCGAACCACGCCGCTCGCGCGCTGCGCGTCGGCAGCTTCGGCGTGATCGGTGTGATCGCTCATCAGCTGAATCGCACGGGGGAGTCGCGCACGATCGAGGCGGTTGTCGAGGCCGCCGGGCGCGAGCAGTACTCGATCAGCCTCGTCGACGTCGAGACGCCATCGACGGCGGATGTCAGTGCGGCCGTGCACCGGCTGACCCATCAGTCGATCGATGGGCTCATGATCATCCGGGCTGAGGACGGCACCCCGCCCACGCTGGCACTGCCGCCGGGCCTGCCCGTGGTGGTGTCGGACTCGCGATTCGTCGGCCACCACCCGGTCGTGAGCACGGACCACCGTGGTGGCGCACGACTCGCGGTGGAGCACCTTCTCGTGCTCGGCCACCGGACGGTGCACCATCTGGCTGGGCCGGCCGACTCCGGTTCGTCGCGGGTACGCGCCGAGGCGTGGCGTCACGCCCTGCGCGCGGCGGGACGTGAGGTCCCGCCGGTGCTGCGCGGTGACTGGTCACCAGAGTCGGGCTATGCCGTCGGCCGGAAGGTCGCCGGCGATCCGGACGTTACGGCCGTGTTTGCCGCGAACGATGAGATGGCCGTCGGGTTGATGGCGGCGTTCGCCGACGCGGGCGTCGCCGTTCCCGGTGACGTGAGTGTCGTCGGTTTCGACGACGTCGCGCTCGCGGGTTTTTTGCGGCCTGCGCTCACCACCGTCCGCCAGGATTTCACGGTGATCGGGCTGAATCTCGTGGACCTGCTTGTGCGTCAGATCCGGGGCGAGGGATCGCTGGACGACGAACACCTGCTGGTGCCCGCGCAGCTCGTGATCCGATCAAGTACGGCAAGTCCCGCCCCGCACCGTCGTCCATGAGGTGTGACCTGAGGTCGTTCGTGCACGAGCCGGTCATGCCCGATTGCCCGGTGCTCGTTTTCTGCAGGGCCAGGGGTCCCGGGCTTGCCGGCCCGGGACCCCCTGGCTGCCTAGAGATGGTTGCCGGCACTACCGTCCGGGTGAGTGGCCGTTTCCACCGCCGGGCGCTGGTGAGGTGCGCTTGACCACGACGTCGAAGCTGGCGTGTGACACGTTCCCGGCCGCGTCGCGTGCCGTGACTGTCACCGTGGAGCGGCCGACAGGGAATCGGGAGCCGGGTGACTTCGAGTACTGCACAGCCACGGCGCCGTCCCGGTCATCGGTTGCCTCGGCGAAGTACGAGACCGCGGCGCCGGTACGCGAAGACGTGTTCACGACCCGCGTCGACGGTACGTAGATCTTCGGAGCCAGGTTGTCGGTGATGTCCACTCCGGCCACCCCGTCGAGGTCTTCGCGGTGGGCGAGCACCTTGAAGCCGTCGTTGGTCAGCTGCATGTCGTAGATCTCGCCGCGTGGGGTGCCGCTGCTCATGTGGTTGTGCATGATCATGTGCATGTCGCCGTTGAAGTCCTGGAACACCATGCCGTGCCCCTTGTCACCCCAGACGAGCGGTGGCAGCTGCTCCCATGGTCCGGCGATGTTGCCCGTTCGGGAGATGGCCTGCGTCTCGATGTACGTGTCGTCGCGGTAGGTGGCCCACATTGATACGAGGCTGCCGTCCGGCGTGGTGTACAACTCGGGGCCGTCGGTCACGTCACCGGTGAGCTGCTTCGCCGAGAGTTGCTTGTCGTCGGTGACCGTGGTGTAGCGCCCACCGTAGAGCGGGTCCTTGTACCACGGCGCGTCGGAGGACTTCCACATGAAGATCGGTTCGCCGGTCGCGGTCGACAGGTCGTTCGACAGTGGCAGCGCGTCGATGGTCCCGTCGAGCTTCTGCAGCCACTCGTTGGCGAAGACCAGGTACGGCTTGCCGGTCGGGTCCACGTAGAGCGTGCCGTCGAGCGTGTCGAACGTCGGGTCCGTCAGTGGCGCTTTGACGTTCATGTCGACGAATGGACCGACCGGGCTGTCCGCGACCGCGAGGATGCTGGCCCTGCGGTAGGTCGCGATCCACCGGGTCGAGTCCGGTCCGGGCTGGCTCGGGTCGGTGATGTCCGACGGGTTGTGCAGCGTGGTGAACAGGTAGTACTTCCCGTCGTACAGGTGCACCTCGGGCGCCCACGGCGACTCACTGTCGTTCCACGCGTCCGGGCTGGTCGGTACCGTGTAAACGACCTTCGGGACCGACCAGTGGATCAGATCCTTGCTCTGGTACGCCATGATCCCGTGCGCGGGGTCACCGCTCGTGCTCGAGCTGTTTGCCGTGTACAGGAAGTAGGTGTGGCTCGTCTCATCCGGCAGGATGTACGGGTCGTGCAGCGTCATCTGCGGCATGGTGAGCGGGAAGCTGGTCGCCAGCGCCGTGGGATCGGTCGCCTTGGGCTGCGCAGCGGTCGTCGACGACGACGGCCGCTGCACCTGCACCACGAACGACTCCGACGACCGGTTGCCGGCGGAGTCCTTCGCGTGCACAGTTACGGTCGTGCGGCCCAGCTTGAAGGACGAGTCCGGGCGCGTCGAGTACGTCACGGGCACCCAACCGTCACGATCATCGCGGGCATAGGCCACAAAGTGCACCGAGGCGCTGGTCGCGCGTGCCGAGCTCGTCGTCACGACCCGGGTGGATGGCACGTAGATGTCGGGCGGCGTCGTGTCGCGCAGCGAGATGCTCCGGACACCGTCGAGGTCGGCCCGGTGCTGGTCAAGCTGGAAGCCTGTGGCCGTCAGGCTTGCGTTATAAAGCTCGATGTGGCCGCTGCCGCCGGTCATGTTGTCCTGCGCGAGCAGCATGCGGGTGCCGTCGAAGGTCTCGAACGACATCGCCCCGCCCTTGTCGCCGGTCAGTAGGGCCTGTTCCTGCTCCCACGGTCCCCGGATGTTGCCGGTCCGCGAGACGGCCTGCATCTCGACGTACTGGCCCTGCTTCTGCGTGGTCCACAGCATGACCAGGCCTCCGTCGGGAAGGCTGGTGACCTGCGGGTCGTAGACCTTGAATGGCGACAACTGGTCGGTGTTGGCGGCGTTGTACGTCGGGTCGTCGCTGCCGAAGTTGCGGTCCTGGTAGAACGCGGCGTCCGAGCCCTTGAACAGGAAGAACTGCGTTCCGGCCGCGGAGGACAGGTCGGAGCTGTCGAGCTGCACCGCCTCCAGGGTTCCGTCGATCTTCTGGACCCAGTCGTGGGCGTAGACCAGATACGGCACACCATCGGGGTCGACGTAGAGCGTGCCGTCCATCGTCATCAGGGACAGGTCGGTGGGCGGACTCTTGGGGTTGACGTCGGCGAACGGGCCCGCTGGCGAGTCCGACACCGCGACGATGGTCGCCTCGGGGCTCGTGTCGACGAACCGGTTCGAGGTGCCGCCGTGCTCGATGATGTCCCCGCTGTTGTGCAGCGTCGTGAACAGGTAATACTTGCCGTGATACGCCGCAACCTCAGGCGCGGTCGCGGGCTCGTCCGCGTTCCACGCGCCGCTCGGGACGGTGTAGGCCGTGGCCGGGGCGGACCACGACTTCAGGTTCTTGCTCCGGTACACCACGATGCCGGTGTTCGAGGGATCAGGGCTCTGCGCGTACAGGTAGTACGTCCGCGTCTTCGGGTCGGCGAACACGAATGGGTTCTGGACATTCAGCGAATTCAGGCTGAGCGGGTAGGGATTCGGTGCGCCGTGCGCCTCGGCCGTGGCGGGCACCGCTGCTAGTGCACAGGCCGTCGCCAGTGCCGTCAAGAGGGCGCCGATCCTGCCTCGCTTCGCACGATTAATAGATAGTCGTCCATGCATCACGAGCCCACTCCTATGTGAGGTCCTGCCATGATCACAAATGGCAACGTTGCCATTTCGCTTGCGCAGCTGTCAACACCTCGGGCAGAGCCGGGCTCGGGCGAGCCGGGGCCGGCAGGCGCGAAGCTTGCGATGCCGAACGGGCAGGCGAACCCGCTGTCCTGCTACGACGTGCTGGGCGTTCTTCTATGGGCGGCCCGAATTCCTGCCGCGATGCTGCTGTCAGCGGCGGCCATGTGTCGCGCGTCTCACGGCGGTCGCCGCATGAAGCCGCGGGCGCGAACAGCCCTGCGGGTGCGGGCGTTGACGCTCTCGATCGCGTTGGTGGAGCAGATGACCTTACGGATCTCCACGTCGAAAGCCAGGAACGGCGTGAACTCCGCCCAGGCGTTCTCCCAGAGCTTGACGATCGCGGGGTACTGCCGAAGCTCAGGTGCATGATGAGGTGGTCGATACCCACAGCCAGCCGCATCGACATCCACGGTGAGTGCGGATCGTATGGCGGGTGATCGGAAAAGTCTGTACGTAGCTGTTCGTAGAACGCCACGATGTGCGGGTGTGGTGGACTACTGGACGGTCGAGTTCTAGCCGTTCGGCTCGGACAGCTTCCAAGGCACTTTTGGCAGGATCGCACACCTAGGCATCGGTCAATGACTCGGGAGCTGGTGTGGGCACACGCGGCAGTGCTACCCGACGGTGGTGGAAGCGGATCGCGGCGATCGTCGTCCTCCCCGTGGTCGCGGTCGTCGCGCTCGACGTCATGACAACGCTCGTCGGGCCTGCGCTCGACAGCGCTGTCGATGCCTCGCCACTATGGAGGTCCCCTCAGCGATTCTGGCAGGGCAGAGCCGCCGAAGGCGCGGGCAATGCGCAGCCGATCCGCCGCCAGCTCAACCTGCACGTCTCGGATGGGACGCTCTACGCCAGCTACGACCTGTGGCTGCCGCTGACCGATCCGGTTTACCAGGCGACGGAGGCCGGCCAGCGGGTCGACGACACGGACGAGTTCGTGGAGGACCTGCTCGGCACGGTGAGTGTGGGGGAGTTCCCACTGGGCTTCCACGACCGGGTTACGACC
The DNA here is from genome assembly GCF_039543385.1 of Rugosimonospora acidiphila. Taxonomy (NCBI): domain Bacteria; kingdom Bacillati; phylum Actinomycetota; class Actinomycetes; order Micromonosporales; family Micromonosporaceae; genus Rugosimonospora; species Rugosimonospora acidiphila. The sequence goes on along the minus strand of NZ_BAABJQ010000032.1, from coordinate 51,982 downwards.
TTACTGACGTTTCACGCGCCCACGGCGATACGCGTTGACGAGTCAACCGGTCATCTCCACCTCGACGCCGATCCGTACAACACGATGCTGCCCGAGATTGACGTGCGGGTGGCGTCCGCGCAAGCCCTCAACGCCGACACCGACCGGGTGGTGATCGAGCGCGGCGACCAGTCCGTGTTCGTCCCCGCGCCCGCCAACTCCGTGACCTATCAAGGGTCGACCGCCACCATCGACCGCACCGAGGCCGAGTCCGCTGACCTTGTCGTCGCGAAGTGGAGGCATCTGCACGACAGTAACGTCGTGTCTTCCCTCCGCCGCGTCGGTGGCGCCGGAGTGCCGGTCGTGGGGGGCGGCCTGTGGCGGCTGTTCTCGGCGGTGCCATCGATCCTGGCTTTGCTGTGGCTCAGGCGAGGGCGCCCGTGGTTCGGGCCGCTCGGAGATCGGCTCGTCCGGTGCGCCGCGGTGTGCGCGGGGGTCGCCCTGGCCAGCGCGGTGCTCGCCGTCTTGTTGGACGTCGAGGTCGCCGTGGGGCCTTTCTTCCAGAGTCACCTCGCGGCCTGGGCGTCACATGGGAGGTGGCAGCCGGACGACGGCGGCGTAGCTGAGAGCATGGCGGTGCTGACCGTCGTGCTGCTGCTTCCGCTCGCGGTCGCATGCGGGACCAGGTCGGACGGTTCGCGGCGGCGCGCCGGTGTGGACCAGCGTATCCACCACGCGCCGAGGTCCCGTGACTGGCTGGCCTACACGTCGTTCGGGCTGTTCGGATTGGCGCAGCTCGCCACGGTCGCATTGTTCCTGATGATGGCCCACAGCTCATCGTCGCTCGGGCCCGTGGAGGCCGCGCTCGGGTGGGCGGCACTGTCGGTAGTGGTCATGGGGTGCGTACGTGTGCTGGCCGGGGTGCTGGGCGCCGGGCGCCCATGGTGCCTGGCGGCCGGCGTGGTCGCCGTCCTGGACGCCACGGTCGCCGGACATCGGCTGCTCGACTCCGTCGACTATTCAAATGTCAACCTTGACCGGGTCGCCGTCTTCACTGCGGCCGCAGCCGTGGCGGTCGGCACTTATGCGGTGTTCGTGGCCAGGGCACTGACCGCGGTCGCGGCCAGGCGTGGCGCCCGGAGCCGACTGTCCGTGTCAGTCGTGGCCGCCCTGGTCGTGGTACCCACCGTGCCGTACATCGTCGCGCTGATACCCGGAGGCGACCGGCAGCACGACGTCGGCGTGCTTGAACTGGTCAACTTCTTGGATTGGCTGACAGACCTCAACTGGTTCGTGCTCACCGGACTTGTCCTGGTGGGTCTGCGTCAACTTGCTTGCTTCAGTGCCGAGGTCGGGGAGTCGATCGTCCCGCTGGGCGCCGCGGTGCTGGCCGCGCTGACGTTCTACTGGGATGACCGATGGGCGTATATACCGGTGACGGTTCTGGCAGGCGCCGCGCTGACCGGTGTACTGCTGCGCCCGGGGGGACCGGTGATCGACCCCGGGCTCAGCAGTCGGCTCGTTGAGCGCGCCGCGCTGGTGACGAAGGAGCGTGACGCGCTACGTCGACGCCGTCTGGCGTTGATATCCGCATTGGACACGTCGCCACATACCGAGTTGGAGACTGTCGAAAAGAGCCGGCGGCACGTGGAGGCCCGTATCAGCGCGCTGCCGGCAGACGAGCAACCGGTCGGTGATCAGGTACTGGATGATCGATGGCGGCACGGAAAACTAGCAGCGTGGATCGGTGCCGCCGTCGGCCTACCGTGGACGGTCATCTATTTGAGTCAGGTCCGCTCGGAGTCACCCGAATCAAGTGCCTTCGGCACGCTCTACTACCTGTCCGAACTCGCGTGGACGGTCGGGGAGTGGGGGCTGTTCGGATTTTTCTTCGGGTACTTCTTCCCGCTGCTGCGGGGCCGCACCGGCGTCACGAAGAGCATCAGCCTCGCCGCGATCATCGTCGCCCCACCTCTTATCTTCGATTTCATCGAATCCGAGCCGGCGGACTGGCGCAGCTACGGGGTCTGGGTGCTGCAGGTCTTCGCCTTCGCCATCGTGCTGGGGTTCGTCGCTGGCGATCGAGTGATCATGGCCCGCACAGGGCTCAGCTGGAGGTATGTCGTCGACCTCTACAACGCCCGCTTCACCGCGGTCTGGGCATCGGCGCTCGTGCTCGCGCTGGGCGGCATCGTTGCCGCCGGGATCAGCAGCGGCTTGGAGGTGCTGGCGACCAGCCTGATTGGTCAGCTACACATGACCCCACCGACTCCTGGCGGTCATTGATGTCGCCGACCGCGCAACGGACGCGGTTACGGCTCCATGGACCCGCATCTGGCGGCAGGACGTGGTTGTGGTTGTCGGGACGCATCTTCCCGTGTCGGGTCGTCCCCTGGCCGGCCGAGGGTTCGTAAGGTGGGCCGCGTGCCAGCCCGAAGCCGCCAGACGATCAAACGGGGATCCGCTATGCGCGCATGGCGCGAACCGCGCAAGCCCGTGGTCCCGCCAAACGCGCTCACGACCGCCACCCCCGACGAGCATGACCTCCGGACCGAGTCCAGGTTCGATCGGATTCGCCGACCTCGACGCGCATCACCACCACGGCGGCGTTTGCCCGCCGCGAACCACGCGTCGGAGAACCGGCGCAACACCGACCGCGCCCTCGCCGTGCACAGCTCACCGAACGTGCCCGGACCCGCCGCCGCCAACTCCCCACACAGCTCCCGGTACCCGACCAACGGGGGTACCTGACGACGCCGCCGCCACTGATTGATCTCCAACGTGCAGGCCCAGACGTCGCCCGCGCGCCGCAGCAGGCCCAAACACCGCCGCCGCTGCGCGCGGGTTAGGCGCGGACCAACCCGGGCGGTCCGGTGAACCACCCGAACAGCATCGGATCCCGACGCCGCGGCACATCAGACAGTCCAGCACAGAGGCACGACAACAACGCCCACCACCGCGAAACCCCAGGCCACAGAGCCGCACCCCGGACACGGCCCACCCGAGCAGGCAAAGGTTCTCTGACACGCCACTAGCTGGTTGTCTGTCCGAGCCGGCGCTGACGTCGGTCTCCCTTACTGCGCCTCCACGTCGATCAGACCAGAGCGCTCAGCTCTTCGCGGATCAGCGCGGCGACCTCAGCCGGCTTGGACAGGAACGAGTCGTGTCCGGCGTTGAGGCGTACGACCTTGTCGGCGCGCTGTGCCATGGCTTCCTGGCCAAAGACGGGGATCGCGTTGTCGGCCTCGCAGACGACGTACGTGCTGGGGATCGACCGCCACGCGGCCCGGGTGAGTGGCTGGGTCTTGGCGGCCCACGACTGCAGCGTCAACCGCGAGGCGTGGCGCTTCGCGTCCTGCGGGTCGCAGTCGTTGAAGAAGATCTCTTCCGGGCGCAGCGGCACGACGTAGCCCTTGCTTCTCAGCCCCTCCCGTTCGTGCACTCTCCACCAAGGTGCGGGCGTGCTGCCGACACTGGAGAACAGCGACTCGCCCGTGTCGAGCTGGAACGCGGCGAGGTAGATGAGGCGACGGACGTTGTCAGCGGTCGCGGCCTCGGTTACCGGGATTCCGCCGGAGGAGTGCCCGAGGACCACGACCGGACCGTCGATGGCCGCGATCGCCGCCGCGACTGTCGCCGCGTCGTCATACAGGTCGCCAAGGGTCGCGGGGTCCTCGCCGGTGGCGGGCAGCGCGAGAGCGTGCACGTCCACCCCCGGCAACGCGTCAATGAGCGGCTCCCACATCCACGGGCCGTGCCACGAGCCGTGGACAAGAACGAGGGAGGGGAAATTGGGCACGCGAACTCCTCTTTATCGCAGGGCGTGGGAATCGACTCGGCCAACCGTCATCGGCTGCACCGGCCGGGGGCGACGAGCGCCAGGACCAAGGTTGGCGCCCGGAGCGGCCGGAGTGCGTCAGTCAAATGACTGTGATTCCCGACCCGCTTACACCCTGACTTGGCCGGGGAGGAGGGAATGTCCTATGTTCGGACCTAAAGCGAGGTCTGTGACCAGGGCGTCGATCGGACAGGCCGCTGCTCGGGGAGGTTCCGCCAGACCGTGAAGATACAATTCAGGGTGATTCGCCTCCTACTGATGCGGACCGCATCGGTCGAGACACAGAGCATGACGGGATATGACGACAGATATTGTCGGCAGGAATGAAGCCCTCGCGGTAATCGCCAGATTCTGCGAGCGTTCACGCGAGTCCGGGCAGTCGCTGGTCATTGTCGGCGAAGCCGGCCTCGGGAAGACCACCCTGCTCCGACACGCGGCCCGGCTCTGGACGGGGGAGGGCGGCCGCGTCCTGTCGGCGACCGCGGTTGAGTTCGAAGCCGACATCAGCTTCGCCGGCCTGCAGCAGCTGCTGGGCCCCGTCGTCGATTCGATCTCCACCCTCGAAGGCAAGCAGGCCGCCATCCTCGAGGCGCTGTTCGATCCACGGGCTTCGGTAGAACTGGACCGGTTGACAGTCGCCGAGGCGATGCGCAACCTGCTGCGCGCCGAGGCTCGCCGCTCGCCGATCCTCGTCCTCGTCGATGACCTGCAGTGGCTGGACCGGTCGAGCGCCGCGGTGCTCACGCTCCTGGCCCGGCGGCTCACCGGAGCGCGCGGCGGCTTCCTCGGGTCGATGCGTCCGGCGGCCGAGGGCTTCTTCGAGCGAGCACGGCTGGACGAGTATGTGCTGGCCCCTCTGGGCGGGCGGGCGGCAGCAGCGGTTCTGTCGGCTCGCTGCCCGGAGTTGACGCCGGCGAACCGACGGAGGGTGTTGGCCGCGGCGGCCGGGAATCCGCTGGCCCTCGTCGAACTGCCGTTGATTCTCTCCGATCCGAGTCAAGGTGGGGCGACGCTCGACCTGTCCGTCGTCCCATTGAACCGGCGGCTGCAGGCGGCGTTCTCATCCCGGATCGAGAACCTGCCGGATACCACGCGACGGTCGCTGCTGCTCGCCGCTCTTGAAACGACGGGGAGTCTGCGCGTCCTTGAGGTCGCGTCGCACGAGCGACTCCTGGAGACGCTGGCACCCGCGGAACGGGGGCGACTGGTACACATCGTGGACCGTGGCACCCGAGTGGTGTTCTCCCACCCGCTGACGCGATCGGCCGTTGTCAACGCCTCCACGGCCGCCGAGCGCCGCCGGGTCCACCGTCGATTGGCCGAGGCCGTATGTGACGACCCGGACCGACGGGTCTGGCATATCGCGCAGAGCAGCTCCGAGCCTGACGAGCAAGCGGCGTCCTCGCTGGAAGAATCGGGCTACCGGCTGGTCGGCCGGGGCGATACGGTCGGCGCGGTCACCGCTCTCACGACCGCCTCGATGCTCAGCCCCGCCGACGCGCAGCGCGCCCGGCGATTGGCCGCCGCCGCCTACGTCGGTGCTCACCTGGGGGACGGTATCGCCCTGGCCGGGGACGCGCTGCGCGAGGTTCGTCAACTCGATCCCGCCCACGCGGGATCCCTGGACATGGCGGTGGCCACATCGTTCGTCATTCTCAACGCGGACGGAGACGTCGACACTGCCCACCGTGTCCTCAGCGGCGCCCTGGACGCGGTGAGCGAGCGGTCGCATCCGAGCTTCCAGATCAGGGCAGCCCTGCTCACGCTGCTCTACGTCTGCTTTTTCGGCGGGCGGAGCCACCTCTGGAAGGTCTTCGACGCGTTCGTGTCGCGCGTGCGCAAGCCGGAATTCGACATTGTCGTCCTGATGCGGCATACGCACTCGGATCCCGTAAGCGCCGACGACGCCGAGTACCGGCAACTCGACCGAATCATCGAGCATCTGGATCAGGTCAACGATCCCGGCGAGATCGTTCTCATCGGGCTGGCCAGCTCCTGGGTGGACCGGCTGCAGGGCTGTCGAGCCGCTCTGCACCGTGCGCTGCGGCTGGGGCGTGCCGCGGACGACCTGAATGTGCAGACGCAGGCGTTGGCACTGCTGGCGCTCGACTCCTACTTCATGGGCCAGTGGCGCGACAGCGAACGGTACCTGGCCGAGTCGCTGTCCTTGACCAGAGAACACGGGCTCCGGCTCTTCCGCTGGGCAGCCGATCACTGGGTCGCCACTCTCGCTGCCGTGCGCGGCGACGACGAGACGGCGTACCGGATCACCGACGAGCTGATTTACTGGGCCGTACCCAGAGGTGTGGTAGTGGTGAGCCAGCTCTGCCACTACACCCGCACCCTTATCGCTCTGGGACGCCAGGACTACGAGGAGGCGTACCAGGAGGCGACCTCGATCAGCCCTGCCGGCACCATCCCGCCCTACCGTCCGGTGGCGATCTGGACCGTGCTCGACGTGGTCGAGGCCGCGGTCCGGACCAACCGCCACGCCGAGGCCCGGGCGCACGTCGCGGCGGCCCGTGCCGCCCGAGTGGGGGCGATATCCGGCCGGCTCAGCATGCTGGTGACTGCCGCCGAGGCGCTCGTCGCCGACGAGGACACCGCATCGAGTCTGTTCGACCGGGCGCTCGGAACCCCGGAAGCCGACCGGTGGCCGTTCGAACGGGGCCGCATTGAGCTCCTGTTCGGCCAACACCTGAGGAGGAGCCGGTCGGCGCTTGCCGCCCGGGAACACCTCGGCCGGGCCTGCGCGGCGTTCGAACGCCTCGGCGCGAGGAGATGGGCGGAGAAGGCCCGCCAGGAACTGCGGGCGACCGGTCAGCGGACGAACCCTCAGCCAGGACGGGTGACCCTGACCAGCCGGGAATCTCTCATCGCCCAGATGGCCGCGACTGGTATGACCAACAAGGAGATCGGGGAGCAGCTGTTCCTCTCGGCGCGGACCGTCGGCGCGCACCTCTACCGCATCTTCCCGAAACTCGGCATCACTTCCCGGGCGGGCCTGAGAGATGCCCTCGCGACCATGGACAGCAACCGCGCACCCGGTGGTGGGGACCCCGTCGAATGAGAGGTCCTCATACTCCAGCCGCGCCTGCGAAAGTACGACCCGCGCCAGCGTCCGCCTCAACGACCATCGAGATCATCGACGATCGGGAGGCGGCGCCGCTCGAGCGCCTGAACGGCGCTACCAGCTGCCGGCCAGGCCGAGCACGGCGGCCGTCTGCTGAGCGATGGAGCGCTCCTCATCGGTAGGAACCACGCAGACGGAGACCGCGGAGCCGGCGGGTGAGATGAGCCGCGCTCCGCCGTCCGCGCCGTTGCGTTCCGGGTCGACCATGATGCCCATGGGCTCCAGGCCGGCCAGCGACCTGGCCCGGACCGGCCCGCTGTGCTCGCCGACTCCGGCGGTGAAGACGACCGCGTCGAGCCGGCCGAGCACCGCGTGGTAGGCGCCGACGTACTTGCGGATCCGGTGGCAATATACGTCCAGCGCCAGCTCGGCATCGCGATCGCCGCTGGCGGCGCGCGACTGCACCGCGCGTACGTCGTTGTCGCCGCACAGGCCGGCCAGGCCGCCCTGGCGTTGGTACTGGTTCTCGATCTGGTCCAGGCTCAGGTTCCGGACGCGGGCCAGGTAGAAGGCGACGGCCGGGTCGATGTCGCCAGTACGGGTGCCCATCGCCAGCCCCTCTAGCGGAGTGAGCCCCATGGAGGTGTCCACGCTGACACCACCGGCCACGGCGGTAGCGCTGGCGCCGTTGCCGAGGTGCAGGACGATCATGTTCAGTTCGGCCACCGGGCGCTCCAGCAGGCGCGCGGCCTGGTCCACCACGTACCGCACGGAGATGCCGTGGAACCCGTAGCGCCGGATCCCGTACTCGCCGGCCAGTTCGCGGTCGATCGCATAGGTGAACGCGGCCGGCGGCAGGGTGGCGTGGAACGCGGTGTCGAACAGTGCCAGGTGCGGTATTCCTGGCAGGGCGCCGCGGGCGGCGTGGATGCCTGCGGCAGCGGCGCGGTTGTGCAGCGGCGCCCACCGGGCCAGCTCCTCGATCGCGGTCAACACGTCGTCGTCGACCAGGACCGGCTCGCGGAACCGGTCACCGCCGTGCACGACGCGGTGCCCGACTGCGGCGACCGGCCGGTTGTGTAACCGGTCTATCACCTGGCCGACCGCGTCGGCATGGTCGGCCGCCTCGCCGCCGGGCTCGCCGATCCGTTCGAGCTGCCCGTGCTCCAGGTCCTCCGGTTCTTCCGCCCGGCCGCCGGCGAGGAGCCGGTACTTCAGTGACGAGGAGCCGGCGTTGAGCACGAGGACCGGACCGGCGGCACCGGCCCCGCCGCGGTCACCGGTCGTCGCGCCGCCATCCTCGGGCACCGCGCCACCTCCTGTCGATCGCGGTCACGTCGACGGTATGCCTCCTGGGTCGCCCTGGGGGCGGTATCGCGGTGCCCGGGCGCCGACGGTTCGCCATGCGCCCGGTATGGCCGCTCCCGCCGTCACCGATCCCTCGACCGGTTGCGGCGGGCGCCGGAATAGTCCACTGGCGCGCCGCCGGGTTCACGGCGGAATGTCTGACCCCATGCGGGGCATAGCCCGGGGCGCAGGGCCGCGGCCGGTTGGGCCGGCGGCCCATCGGGAGAGGAAGCAGCATGTTCGTTGTCGACGATGAGCCACTGAGCGCGCCGGAGCTGAACTGTCTCGACGCGTACTGGCGCGCCGCGAACTACCTCTCGGTCGGACAGATCTACCTCATGGGCAATCCTCTGCTGCGCCAGCCGCTGCGGCCGGAGGACGTGAAGCCGCGCCTGCTGGGGCACTGGGGCACCACGCCCGGGCTCAATCTGCTGTACGCGCACCTGTCCCGGATCGTCGCACAGCGCGGCCAGGACATGATCTATGTGACCGGGCCCGGCCACGGCGGCCCGGGCTTGGTCGCCAACGCCTGGCTGGAGGGTACCTACAGCGAGACCTACCCGCGGGTGTCGCGGGACGAGCCGGGGATGGCCCGGCTGTTCAACCAGTTCTCGTTTCCGGGGGGCATCCCGAGCCACGTGGCGCCGGAGACGCCGGGATCGATCAACGAGGGCGGCGAGCTGGGCTATTCGCTGTCCCACGCCTACGGCGCGGTGCTGGACAATCCCGGGCTCGTAGCGGCCTGCGTGATCGGCGACGGCGAGGCGGAGACCGGGGCGCTGGCCGCCGCGTGGCACTCGAACAAGTTCCTCGACCCGGTCGGGGACGGTGCGGTGCTGCCGATCCTGCATCTGAACGGGTACAAGATCGACAATCCGTCGATACTCGCGCGGATCGGCGACGACGAGCTGAACGCGCTGATGTTCGGTTACGGGCACAAGGCATACCTCGTGGAAGGGAGCGACCCGGAGGCGGTGCACCAGATGCTGGCCGGCACCCTCGACGCCGTATTCGACGAGATCGTGGACATTCAACGGGCCGCGCGCGAGGACGGGGCAACCGACCGCCCGGCGTGGCCGATGATCGTGCTGCGCACGCCGAAGGGATGGACCGGCCCCCGCGAGGTGGACGGCAAGCTGATCGAGGGGACCTGGCGGGCCCATCAGGTCCCGATCGAGGGCGCCCGCGAGGACAGCGAGCACCTGAGCATGCTGCGCGACTGGCTGATGTCGTACCGTCCGGAGGAGTTGTTCGACGCCGACGGTGCGCCGGTGCCGGCGATCGTGAACTGGCTGCCGCGGGGGCAGGCACGGCTGAGCGACAACCCGCACACCAACGGCGGCCAGACACTGCGCGACCTGGAGCTGCCGCACTTTCGCGAGTACGGGGTCCGGGCCGGCGAGACCGCCGAGGCGACCAAGGTGCTGGGCGCCTTCCTGCGGGACGTCCTCGTGGCCAATGAGAGGTACCACAACTTCCGGATCGTGGGCCCAGACGAGACTGTCTCCAACCGGCTCAGCGCGGTACTGAGCGCCAGCGACAAGGTCTGGCAGGCCGCCATCGAGCCGGAGGACGAGCACCTCGGGCGGCGCGGGCGGGTCATGGAGATCCTCTCCGAGCACACCTGCCAGGGCTGGCTGGAGGGATACCTGCTGACCGGCCGGCACGGACTGTTCTCCTGCTACGAGGCGTTCGTGCACATCGTCGACTCGATGGTCAACCAGCACGCCAAGTGGCTCAAGGTGATCCGGCACCTGCCGTGGCGCAAGCCCATCCCGTCGCTGAACTACCTGCTCACCTCGCACGCCTGGCGGCAGGACCACAACGGCTTCTCCCACCAGGATCCCGGCTTCATCGACCACCTGGTCAACAAGAAGGCCGAGGTGGTCCGGGTCTACCTGCCACCCGACGCGAACACCCTGCTGTCCGTCGCCGACCACTGTCTGCGCAGCCGCAACTACATCAACGTCATCGTGGCTGGCAAGCAGCCGGCACCCACCTGGCTGGACGTGGACGCCGCCGCCCGGCATTGCGGGCGGGGCCTGGGCATCTGGGAGTGGGCCTCCAATGACGACGGCGATCCGGACGTGATCCTGGCGTCGGCCGGCGACATACCGACCGTGGAGGTGCTGGCCGCCACCGACCTGCTGCGTCGGAGCCTTCCGCAGCTGCGGGTGCGGGTGGTCAACGTGGTCGACCTGATGCGTCTACAGCCGGAATCGGAGCATCCGCACGGGCTGTCGGATTCGGAGTTCGACGCCATCTTCACCACCGACAGACAGGTTCTGTTCGCCTACCACGGCTATCCCTGGCTGATTCACCGGCTGACCTACCGGCGCACCAACCACTCGAACATTCACGTTCGCGGGTACAAGGAGGAGGGCACCACCACGACACCGTTCGACATGCTGGTCCTCAACGACATGGACCGCTTCCGCCTCGTGATCGACGTCATCGACCGGGTACCCGGCCTATCTCGCAGGGCCGCCACGCTGCGCCAACGGATGGTCGACAAGCACGCCGAACACCGCGAGTACGTGCAGCTCACGGGCGAGGACCTGCCCGAGGTGCGGGACTGGGTGTGGCCGGCTGAGGGACGGTGACCCGGTTCGCATGCGCGTTGGGTCAGACGCTGGGGTGATGGCGCGACTGGGTGTGATCAGCCGCTGCTCCTCGTACCATCTCAGTAGCCGACGGGATACGCCGGTACGCTCCGCGAGGTCCCCGATCCGCATGTGTTTCAAGCTTACGACTTGACCTTCACATTTATGTGAGGGTTCGAGACTCGCACTGGATGGGCCGCCGAGAGCAGCTCAGATCCGCACTCTGCCTAAGGCAGGGGCGTGTCTGAGGCTCGGCTCAGTTCCCGCGGCGGCCACGACGCTCACGACTACATCGAAGGTCTCTAATGAAGCTCGGACTTCGTCTGCCCCAGAGGTTGGGAGTCGACCTACAACACGACTTGGTCGAAGCAGCCAGAACGGCCGAAGCGGCCGGATACGCCAGTTTGTGGACGTACGAACAGCTCCTCTTCGCGGAGACGCCCGTCGAACCATATGCTCCGCCGGACGTGCCGTGGCCCGAAAGCGGGCGGCAGACCGCCGACCCCCTGGCAGTCCTCACGGCAGCGGCGGTGGTGACCGAACAGGTGCGCCTCGGTACCGCCGTTCTGATCGCCGCACTCCACACACCCGTACAGCTAGCGAAGGCGCTGGCCACGATCGATCAGATCAGCGGCGGCCGCGTGGTCGCAGGTATGGGCGCCGGCTGGTCCACCGACGGACTCCAGGCCACCGGCGCCACCCGAGCCGATCGCGGCCGGTTCCTCGACGAGACGCTGGACGTCTTCGATGCCGTGTGGGGGCCGGACCCGGTGAACTTCCGGAGCCCACGCGTAATCATCGACAACGCCGCGGTTCTGCCCAAGCCCGCTTCGAAAATCCCCGTGATGCTCGCCGGCGGTGCCAGCAACCTGGGCCGCAGCGGCAGTTCCACGGCCATGCAGCGCATCGCCGAACGCGCGGACGGCTGGCTGCCGCTGCTCACCACACCCGGGCCAGCCGGAGCCGCGGAACTGCGCGCGAACTGGGACCGTATCCGGGAAATGGCTGCTGAGTATGGCCGGGACCCGAGCCGGATGGAGCTGGTCGTGGTCGGAAACGTCACCTTCACCGACCGCCCGGCAGGACCTGACCGATCGGCGTTCGTCGGCACCCTCGACCAGATCATGGACGACATCGACACGGCCGCAGAGGCTGGCGCAGACGAGCTCATCGTGGATCTGAACCTGCAGGACTGGTTCACCAGCACTCGGCAAATGCTGGAGAAGGCGGTGGAGATCCGCGAACGGACCGCAGCCTCATGACCGATGCTGCCAACCCCGGCAGACGGCGGGAACGCTTCTGCTCGGGCATCAGCACGCGCGTCAGCGGGGACCTCGTTCTCGGCCGGCGCGATGGGACGTGCGCCACGGCGCCGGCCGGAGGAGTTCGGCGCACAGGTCGGGCCGCGCCGGGGATTCAGAGGGCCTCGAGCTGGTCGCGGTCGAAGGTGGCTACGCCTGCGTGCCCGGGATCCCGCTGGTACCACCAGGCGGTGGAGGCGATGTCGTCGTGCAGTGGCAGGTACCGGCGGCCGGAGCGCCAACCCAAGGCCTGTACGGTCACCCGCAGGTCCTCCTGGAAGCGCACCGGATCGGGCAGGTGCCAGCGGTACATGCCGAACCGCTGCTGGCTGCGGTAGAGGCCGTCGGGGCGCAGTACCTGTGGCATCCCCAGGTAGGGCGTGCTGTAGGCGGTGTAGCCCTGCCCGGGTACGTCGAAGTTCCACGCTCCGCCGAAGTAGTCCTCGGTGCCGGTGCCGCAGATGGTGGGGAACTCGTCATCACCGTCGAGATAGAACTTCAGCTCACCCTCGCCCCACCAGCCTGACGAGTTGGTACCCCAGGCCAGGTACGTGCCGACGTAGTGGCCAGGACCGCTGACCCGGTCGAGGATGGTGTGCACCTGCCGGTCGCCCAACGGGTTGCTGCGCCGCCACGCGGCGTGCAGGTAGCCGGCGCCTTCGGCGACCGGACCCAGCTCGTAGTCGATCTGGTAGTAGACGCTCGCTTCGTCGTCGCTCAGGTTCTCCAGTGTGACGCGGGCGCCGTGCCGGTAGGGCATCTCCCAGTAGCTGTTGAGCCCGCCGCGCGGGTTGACCGCTACCGGTACCGAGTTCACCTGGGCGAACTCGCCCCATCCCTGGCAGAAGAAGTCGCCGAGCGGCACCGCGATCGCAGGGTCGGCGGCTCCATCCCAGTAGACCCGAAGGACCATGGTGCGCCAGTACTGTTCATGGGTGGTCAGCCACAGGTGGCGGATCGTACCGGGGCCTGGCAGCTCGCCGAGAGTGGCCGTGGCGCCGGCGGCGAGCCTGATGCTGGGCGAGACCTTCCAGCCACGGCCCAGATCCCGGGCGGGGTGGGCGCCGGTGCCCTCGGTGGCGGCGCCGCCGGCACCGGGCTCACCGGTCGGGTTCTCCGCGCTGATCGAGCGGCTGAGGTTGGTGGACAGCATCGACATGTTGGGGTGCATGGTTCCTCCGCGCGAGGGCTGATCAGGGGGGCGGTTATGCGACGAGAACGCAGGCGGGTGCCCTGACATCGACCGACTGCAGGAGTTCGCCGATTGTCGCGGTACGGGGGTCGAGGGCGAACACGCAGACCCGGTCCGACAGCTGGTTCGCCACGTAGAGCCGGTCGCCGGTGACGGCGAAGTGGCGGGGCCAGTGGCCCTCGGTGGAGCGTTCCTGTTCCAGCTCCAGGCGGGTACCGGCGGCGTCGGAGCGCACCGTGAACACCGTGATGGTGTCGCGGCCGCGGTTGGCGACGTAGAGGTGGGTGCGGTCCTCGCCGAGCTGGATGTGCGAGGGGTCGTTCGTCGGGCAGGCGATGATCTGGTCGATGTCGAATGTGGACACCGACCATCGCCACCGGTAGCCGCCGTCGAGGCGGTGCAGCCCGTGGATGTGGGAGTCGAGTTCGCCGGCGACGAACAGCCAGTCGTCACGCACGACGAGGTGGCGGGGGCCGCAGCCGGGTGGGAGGGGGTGGCGGCCCACGCACGAGGGCGCGGCCCCGGGGCGGACCGCCAGTTCGACGATGGCGTCGGTGCCGAGGTCGGGGATGAGCCAGGTGCCGGTGGGCAGTTGCACGGCCTGGTGTGGGTGCGACCCCTGCTGGCGGCCGGGATGCGGCCCGGAGCCGGTGCCGACCCACACCGACGGGGTGCCCGGGTGCCCGTCGCCGTCGATCGTGAGGGCGGTGACGTGCCCGGAGGCGTAGTTGGGGATCACCAGGTGGCTGCGGTCGGCGGCGACCGCGACGTGTGCGGGACCGTCTCCGCCGGTGGTCGTCGAGGCATACGGCGTCAATCCGCCCGCGCCACGGCGGTACGTGCGGACCCGGCCGGGCGTGGTCTCGTGGGCGGCGTAGAGCAACCCGCCGGCCGAGGCGAGGAAGCTGGGGTTCGACGCCGGGGTGACGGTGGGTCGGTGCAGGAGACCGTCGCCGTCGAGTGCGAAGGAGACGATGCCGGCCTCGCTCGCCGGCGCGCCATTGGTGTAGCAGCCGACGTACACCCGGCGATCAGGCGCGTTCATGTAGCCGTTTCTCCGTTCGCGGGTGCTGGAGGATTCCAGCTGGCAGGGCGGTCACGGGTACCGGATGGTCTGCGCGTGCACCCGCCGGCACGCCTCGGTGAGGATACCCAGTAGGTCGCCGTCTGCCGCGCGGAACGACCCGGAGTCGATGGCCAGCGGCGCGCCGAAGACCACCACCGGCGCACCCATGCCGGGGCAGTCTATCGCCTGGTCGATGGACAGCCCGCCGACGGCCTGCACCGGTACCGTGGTGGCGGCCACGATGGCGGGCAGCTGGGTCAGCGGGGTGGGTCCGCCGGGGTTCAGCCGCCGGTGGTCGTAGCCGATGTGGTGCACGACCATGCCCACGCCCAGCCGCTGCAGGCGCACCGCCTCGGCGACCCGGTCGGGCGCGGCGAGGTCGTCGCCCATGACGAGCAGCCCGTACTCCTCGCCCGCCGCGCACACCTCGGTGATGGTGGCGTCGTGCGCGCGGCCCATGACGATGACCGCGTCCGCGCCCGCCTCCGCCATCATCCGCGCCTCCAACGCGCCGCCGTCCATCGTCTTGAGGTCCACCACGAGCGGGTGCGTCGGGAACTCCTCGCGCAGCGCGCGGACGGCGTGCAGCCCCTCGGCGAGCACGAGCGGGGTACCCACCTCGATCCAGTCCGCGCCGGCCGCCACGGCGGTGGTGGCGGTCTCCAGCGCGTCGTGCACCGAGGTGAGGTCGAGCGAGACCTGCACCAGCGGCGACTCGATCGTCTCGCGGGTCAGGTGCCGGATTTTCCCGGTGCTCATGCCGAATCTTCGCCTTCCACAGTGGATTCTTCGCGGGGTACGACGTTGCGCAGCGACGCGCCGCTGCGCAACGCTCGCAGGTTCTGGGTGATGAGCGCGTCGGCGCCGCGGGGGCGACCGCCGGCGGCGTGTGGCGTGATGATGACGTTCGGCAGGTCCCACAGCGGCGAGGCGGCGGGCAGCGGCTCGGTGGCGAAGACGTCCAGCGCCGCGCCGGCGATCGCCTCGCGCCGCAACGCCGCGACGAGGGCGTCTTCGTCGACGGTTTCGCCCCGGCCGACGTTGACCAGCCACGCGCGTGGTGGCAGCAGGCCCAGCAGCGGCCCGTCCAGCGCCCCGCGGTTGCCCGGCGTGCCGGGCAGGATCGTGACGAGGATGTCGGTGTCGGGCAGCAGCGCCGGCAGGTCCGCGACCGCGTGTACTCGATAGCCGGCCCGGGTGCCCGCGTGGCGCGCGACGCCGGTGACCCGGGCACCCAGCGCGTCGAGCAGGGTCGCCAGCCGGGTCGCGATGCCGCCGAAACCCCAGACGGTGACCCGCGCGCCGTGGAGGGTACGCAGCGGCTCATCGAGGCGTTCGGACTGGCGCCCGCCGATCTCGGTGGCCCATCGGTGGAGCCGCTGCGCCCGCATCGCGTCGGGCAGGCTGCGTACGGCGGCGAGGCACAGGGCGAGGGCGTGCTCGGCGACGGTGTCGTCGTGCAGCGACTGTCCGGAGGTGAGGGTGACCGTGTCGGCGAAGCCGGCGCCGCGCAACGCCTCGTACCCGGCGGCGAGAGTCTGCACCCACCGCACGCGGGTCAGCCGCCGGGCGGCGTCGCGCAGCAGCGCGTCGGGGTTGCCCCACACCACGAGCGCCTCGGCGTCGTGATGGTGTGTCGGAATCGGGACCTGCGGGTCGTACGGCACGTACGCGACGCCGTCGACCGCCTCCGGCGCCAGTTCGACGCTGGTCGGCAGCAACACTTTCACGCGGCTTCGCCCCGCGGGAGCCAGGGCACACCATACCGGCCGCCGAGGGCGGTCAGCTCCTCGACCGTGTCGCGGGCCAGCGGGATGCCGTCGCGTCGACGCAGCGTGAGGGTGCGCGCCTCGGGCTCGCCGGGCAGCAGCACTGGCCGGCTCGCATCGGTGGGTGCGCTCGTATGCACCATTGTGGACAGTGTCCGCATCCGCGCGGCGAACTCGGCCGGCGGCATGAACGCCGAAACGTCGAGGGCGAGCATCCAATGGCCGATGTTCTGCGGCCGGTCGAGATCGCGGTACTGGTTGCCGAGTTCGCCGGCGATCGCCGCGCCGCCGAGCACGCCGGCCAGGATCTCCACCAGCATGCCCAGCGCGAAACCCTTCGCGCCACCGAGTGGGAGCAGCGCGGCGACCGCGGCCGGGTCGGTCGTGGCCCGGCCGGCGTTGTCGGCGCCCCAGTCGGGTGGGATGGTCTCGCCCCTGGTCTGCGCCACCATCACCCTGCCCATGGCGCTCGCGCTGGTGGCCATGTCCAGGCTGAACGGCTCGTCAGCGGTGGGTGCGGCGAACGCGATCGGGTTGGTACCCAGCAGGGCCTCGCGCCCACCGAACGGCACGACGATCGGCTCCGAATTGGACACCACCAGGGCGACGAACCCGGCGGCGGCCAGCGCTCGCGCGTAGAAGCCGGCCGCGCCGAAGTGGGCACTGCCGCGCACGGTGGCCGTGGCGACGTGGTGGGTGCGACCCGCCGCGATCAGCGCGTCGCACGCCGCGCGGGCGGCGAGCTGGCCGGGTGCCCCGCGGGCGTCGACCCGCACGATGCCCGCGGTCACGTCGACCGCGGGTGTGGCCGTGGGGTCGACGAGTCCGCGCTCGATGCGCTGCGCGTAGATCGGCAGTCGCATGACGCCGTGCGAGTCGATGCCGCGCAGGTTGGCGTCCACCAGCGCGGCGGCGAGGTAGGCCGCGTCCGCCTCGGGATAGCCCAGTGCCGCGGCGAGCCGGGTGACCCACGGCTGCAACTGTCCCACCGCGACCGACTGTCCCACCGCGACCGACTGCATGCCGTGCTCCCATCGCCGACGCTGCTTGCCGCCGGCGGCTCTGGTGTCCGGCGGCCTCGAGGAAGGATAGTACCCGTCGAATAGGCTATTCTGAAGATCTGAATTTGGTATGCTGTCGCCGAGTGATGACGCGGGATTCGTGACGTAGGTGGTGTCCGAGCGATGAGGATCAGTGTCTTTCCCAAGGGTGAGCTCGACGCGCTCGTGCGGTACCGGACCATGACGGTCTTCGACTGGATCGCGCAGGCCCGGCAGTTGCCCGTGGACGGTCTCGAGCTGTACTCCGGGATGTTCCCGGAGGACGGCTCGGTCGACCTGGACGCGGTGGGTGAGGCGCTGAGCGACGCCGGATTCGACATGCCGATGCTGTGCGCCTCTCCTGATTTCACCCATCCGGACCCGGACGTGCGGGCCCGCGAACTCGACCGGCAGGCCGAGATGATCCGCGTCGCGGCCCGGCTGGGTGGCCCGGGCGCCAGCTGCCGGGTCCTGTCCGGGCAGCGTCACCCCGGAGTGCGGGTGCAGCAGGGGCTGGACTACGCGGCAACGGCCATCCAGGCGCTGCTGCCACTGGCCCGTGAGCTCGACGTCACGCTGGCCATCGAGAACCACTACAAGGACGGATTCTGGGCCTACCCTGAGTTCGCGCAGCGGCGCGAGGTGTTCCTCGCGCTACTGGAGCGCATCGGCGAGCGGGTGCACTTCGGCGTGCAGTTCGACCCGTCGAACGCGATCGTCGCCGGTGACGATCCGGTGGAACTGCTGGTCGAGGTGGCCGATCGCGTGGTGACGATGCAGGCCTCGGACCGCGCGCTGGCGCCCGGGGCGACGCTCGCCGACCTGCGCGGCTCGGACGGCACGATCGGCTACTCGCCGCACCTCATTCACGGGGTCATCGGTCGCGGCCTCAACGACTACCCGCGCATCTTCGGCGCGCTCGTCGAGGTCGGGTACGACGGGTGGATCAGCATCGAGGACGGTGTGAACGGCATGGCCGAACTGCAGGAGTCGGTGCGTTTCCTGCGCGAGGCCCGGGACCGGTATTTCGGCGGATCCACCAGAGCGTTCGTGGCCACCCAGGCGGCGGCCAGACAGGCGCGGCCGCGCGAGCCGCGGTCAGAGAGGTTGGTGCACGGTGAGGGCGCTGGTCAAGTTCGGTGACCGTCCCGGCGAGGTGGCGGTCCGCGATGTCGCCGATCCGGTCGCCGGACCGGGCAGCGTGCTGGTGCGCGCGGAGTATGTCGGGGTGTGCGGGTCGGACCTGCATATGTGGCACCACACCCACAGTTGGCCGTCGGCCACTCCGGTAGTGCTCGGCCACGAGATGTGCGGCACGGTCGCCGCCGTTGGCGAGGGCGTGTCCGGCTGGTCGGTCGGCGAGCGGGTAGTCTGCGAGACGGCGGCCGAGATCTGCGGCACCTGCCCGTTCTGCCGCACCGGGCGCTACAACCTGTGCCCCGGGCGGCAGGGTTACGGCGCGACGCGTGACGGCGCGTTCAGTGAGCTGGTCCTTGCCGAACCCCGGGTGCTGCACCGGGTGCCCGACGGCATCGAGCCGGAACACGCCGCCCTGACCGAACCGTTCGCGGTGGCCTACAACGCGCTGGTGGAGCGCGCGGCGGTGCGTCCGGGCGATGTCGTCGTGGTCCAGGGCATCGGGGCGATCGGTGCGCTGGCCGTGCAGATGGTGCGCCTGCGTGGCGCCGGTACGGTCGTGGTGCTCGGCACCGACATCGACCAACCGCGCCTGGCGAAGGCGCTGGAAATGGGCGCCGACCGGGTGGTGAACGTGTCCCGCGAGGACCCGCGCGCCACGGTGGCGGCGCTCGGCGACGGGTTCGGCGCCGACCTCGTGGTGGACGCCACCGGGGTGAGCGTCGCGCTGGACCAGGCGCTGGACCTGGTCCGTCCGCTGGGCACCATCGTGAAGGTCGGGTGGGGGCCGCAGCCGCTGGGGTTCGGTCTCGACCGGCTGGTGCAGAAGGCGGTCAGCCTGCACGGGTCGTTCTCGCACTCCTGGCAGACCTGGGAGCGGGTGCTGGGTCTGTTCGCGTCCGGCCGCCTCGACCCGCGCGCGGTGCTCGGCGGGGTCTACGCGCTGGAGAACTGGCAGGAGGGGTTCGAGGCGATGGCGACCGGACGCAACATCAAGTCGGTGATCAGGATGACCCCTCCGTGGCAGGGGTGAGGCGGGGATGAGCTACACCCACCTGGAGGTGGACGCGCGTGGCCCGCTGCGTGTTGCCGTCCTCGGGGTCGGCTGGATGGGTCGCTTCCACGCGGCGAGCGTCGCGCAACGGGTTCCCGGTCTGGTCCTCGAGGCGATCGCGGACCCCGACGAGGCGTCCGCCGCCGCGCTGGCGCGCCGGCTCGGGGTGGCGAAGGTCGCCGCGGACGCCGACACCGTGCTGGCCGACCCGGACGTCGACGCGGTGGTCATCGCCTCGCCGCCGCGGTTCCACCCGGCTCAGATGAGCCAGGCCGCCGCCGCCGGGAAGGCGGTCTTCTGCGAGAAACCGGCCGCCCTCACACTGTCCGGACTGGACGCCGGGATCGCGAACGTCGAAGCGGCCGGGGTGCCGCTGCAGATCGGGTTCAACCGGCGTTATGGCGCCGGATTCGCCCGCGGGTACCGGCTGGTGCGCGAGGGTGCCGTGGGTACGCCGCACCTGATGCGCTCGCTGACCCGCGACCCGGCACCGTTGGATCCGGCGACCATCAAGCCCCACGCCATCTTCATCGAGACGCTGATCCACGACTTCGACATCCTCAACTGGTTCAACAGCGACGCGGTCGCGATCGACGCGCACGCCGTCGCGGCCGCGCTGGTCCGGCCGGACTGGGCGCCCGCCGGCCTGCTGGACACCGCGGTGGTCACCATCCGGTACGACAACGGCGCGCTGGCCACCGCGGAGGCGAGCCTGCAGACCAGCTACGGCTACGACGTGCGGCTTGAGGTCTTCGGCCCGGACGGAATGGTGACGGCCGGCGGGGCACCGGAGCCGGACGCCCGCCACTACGGGTCGCACGGTGTGAGCGCCGGCACGCATCAGCTCAATGTGGAACTGTTCCACGATGCGTACGTGGCGGAGCTGACCGACTTCCGCGACCTGGTCCTCGCCTGGCGGGCGGGCATCGATCCTGCCCGGTTCGCCCGGCAGCGCCCCGCGATGGCCGGCGCCGCCGACGTCCGGGCGGCACTCGCCGTGGCCGAGGCGGCGATCGCATCGCTCCAGTGCGGTACGGCGGTCGCCGTGGACCACAGCGTCCGGCAGGCCACGGCGTGATGGCAGGGGGAGCCGGATGTCCGTGACCGTACGCACCACAGCCGGTGGCGTCGAGGTCGTCGTCGCCGACGAGCTGCGCCACCCGCGATTCAACTGGCCGCTCTCGCGCATCGCCGTACCGGTCGGGCTTCCCGCCGGCTGGGATCCCGCCGGGGGACTGGTCGCCTCGCGCGACGACCGGCCGGTGCCGGCGCAGCTCGGTCGGGTGCGCCGCGCGCCGGACGGATCGGCCGACGCCACCGTGTATCTGCTGACCGACCTGCCCGCCGGTGCCAGTCGCGCGGTGCGTCTGGCGCCCGCTCCGGTCATGTCGGCACCGGTGCCGGGCGAGATTTCGCCCGGCACCGTGGGTGTGGAGCAGCGGGCCGACGCGATGGCCGCTCCGCGCGTCGCGCAGCGGGGCGACGCGATCACGGTCGACAACGGCCTGGTGCGGGTGGAGATCGCCGGCAGCGATTCCGCGGCCGCGGGCGGCGCGCTGCTGCGTTTCGGCGACGCCTCCCGGTGGCTGGGCGAAGCCACGCTCGCGGGAGCCGGTACGCCGCAGCGGGTGGAGATCCGGCCGGGCGGCCGGGGCCCGGTCTTCTGCGAGTACACGGTGGACCTCCGGTTCGCCGGTGACCGGCGCTACTGGCTGACCGTGCGGGTCACCGCCGGCATGGAGTTCGTCGAACTCGACGAGCGCATCGAGGGCTTCGCCGCCGCCGATGACGCCGCGCTGGTCTTCGACTGGTACGCGGTCGGCTGGACCCACCGGTACTGCGCGAACCGTCCCGAGTCTCCCGACACGCCGCTGGCCGGGTACGGCGAGGCCGCCTGGGAGCCCGTCGACCGTGCCCTGGGTCCGGCCGGGGCGATGCCCATGGTGCTGGTGCCCTACCACAACTGGCTGACCTGGTGGCGGCTGCCCGCCGCGGCGTTCTGGTCCGAACCGCTCGGGGTCTCCGTCGGCGTGTTCATCACCGATCACGAGCGCTGGGACGACGGCGAGTGGGCCATCTGGTCCTCCTCGACCACTCTCGCGGGCCGGTTCTTTTTCGACGCCGGCCGGCTGCGCTGGCACTTCCCGCTGGCCACCGGCACCCGCAGTCTGGCCGTCGCCGCGTACCCCCACGAGCGTGACGTGCGGGCGGTGGACGGCAGCGGTTTCCCGCTGGCCCACATCGACACCCTGCACCGCTGGCACGCGTGGCTACCGCTGGACAAGGTGAAGGACTGGACCCTGGACCACGTCGAGCCCGGGTCGACCTATCCGCGCTTCTTCGACACCGCCCACCACGCACTGCCCGACGCGGGCGGCGCGCCAACCGAGCCCCCGCCGACCGGGTCGCGAGCGCCGGCGCGGCCCACCCAGCCGGAAAGGCCGGCACCTCCGACCGACAAGGACCTGGTCGCGCGCGTCGACCTGCTGCGCGACCTGATCGCCCGCGACGCGCCGACGCTGAACACCATCCCGGACGGCACGCCGCGCAGCAACCACGGCCCCACGCCGGTGGGCAGCCGCGAAGTTCACGAGCTGCTGATCCCGCTGTTCGACGAGGTCGCCGGCGCGCTGGGCGAGGGCGAGCGACGCGACCTGGGCGCCGCGCTGCAGTTCCTCGCGCACGTGTTCGCGGACGAGACGCTGATGCCCACCCGCCGGATGCTCGCCGGCCACCCGAACTTCCTCGCCGACGTGCTCGCCACGGTGGTCGCGCTGCCGTTCCTGTTCCCGACCCATCCTCAGGCGCGCCGCATGGTCGACCACATCGAACGGGCCACCGCGCTGAATCTCAAATATCACACTCGTCCGGACGTACCGCTGTGGTGGGCGCAGGGCGGCAGGTGGACGGAGAACCTCGGCTGCTACGTCTGGCGCCCGGTCGAGTTGACGGTACTCATCGGCCACCTGCTGCGCCGGTTCTTCGACGGTCACAACCGGGCGGCCCGGCCGGAGACCTCGGCGCTGGGCTGGTGGCTGCTCAACACCCTCTCCGCCCCGATGCGCGCGGCCGGCGGCCGGCGCACCCTGCCCCCGCAGGGGGCGCACGCCCACGGCGGCGAACCGTACCGCGGGCTGCGCGCGCTCGGCCAGGAACTGGTGAACTACGACCCGCTGCTCGCCGAGTACCTGCTGTGGGCGGTCCCGCCGAGCCCCCACGACGGGGAGCCGCGACGGCCGGGCAGCTACGACGCGGGCAGCCACCTGCAGGCCGGCGGCTGGCAGGACAACGGCGGCACCGACCCGCAGCTGGAGTCGGCGAAGTTCACCGGATACGGCTTCGTGCTGCGCGCCGCGGTCGGCACGCCCGACGAGGTCAGCGTGCACCTGCAGCAGATCGACGCCGGCCCGAACTACCGGTGGGGCCGGGCGGCGCGGGGCGGCAACGGCGTCGTGTACTACTACGCCGCCGGGCAGCGCTACAGCTCCAACAATGTCGAGGACGTCGGTGACCTGGCACGCGGGGACGTGGAACGGTGCACCAACTTCGGTGTCCGAAAACCCGGCGGGTACCGGGATCTGGGCGCGTACCGCGGCGTCGGACCCAACGAGCTCACCGAACCGCTGCACGACCTCGGGTTCGCGCAGTTCGCCCGGGTCATCGCCGCGGGATCGGCGACGCCGGAATACACCGCGCGCAACGCGCTGCTCTGCGGCGCGGAATACCTGGTGCTGTTCGACGAGGTACGCGACGGGGTGCCCGGGCGGTTGTCGTGGTTCGTCGACGACGGCGCGCCGTTCCCGTCGATCGCCCAGCTGGTGCCCGGCGCGCGGCCGACCCTGGTGCCGCCCGACCCCGAGCCGGAGGGCCGGGGCGACGCCCAGCACGAGTGGCGGCCGACCAAGGGCCGCTACTACGACGGAACGGGAAGCTTCCTCACCGTGGTCAGCCACCTCGACGCCGTACGCGCCGAGGCGACGCCGCACGGGTGCCGGGTACGGGTGGGCGACCGTGAGGATCTGGTGTTCCTCACCGCGCGGGCCCGGCCGTTCGACGACGGCCACGGCGTGGTCTTCGACGGCACGGTAGGGATCGTGCGCAGACTCGCCGAGGACCACCACGAGGCGGCGCTGTTCGCGGGTACCCGGCTGGGGGTGCCCGGGGTCACGGTGACCACCGACGGCAGGGTCGCGGTGGGCGTGCGCACCGGCCGGTCCGGCGCCGCCGGTGGCACGATCAGCGCGCCCACGGCCGCCACGGTGGTCCTCGCCGGGCCGCCGTCCGGCGAGGGGCGCGTGTTCTACCTGGATGGGCAGCCGCTCGCCGGTGAGCGGACCGGCGACGGCCTACGCCTGCGCATCCCGGCCGGCCGCCACCGCTGGGAGTGGCTCGACGGGCCACCGACGCCCGGCCGACCCACGGTGGTGCGCACCGAGAACCGCGCGGGCGGATGCGCCGTCGTGTGGACCCCGGTGGCCGGGGCGGTGTCCTACCGCGTGCAGTGCAGCACCGACGGCGGCACCACCTGGCAAGACGTGTCCACGGTGGATGAACCGCGGTACGTGCTGAGCGGTCTGACCGACGGGGTGAAGGTGCATGTGCGTGTGGTGGCCGTGGGTGAGCACACCGACGGTAGCCCGTCGCGGCCCTACCCGGTCTACGTCACCGCCGACCCGCCGCCGCACCCCGACGGCCTGCTGCTGGCCCGAGCCGCCGGCGGCGGCATCGTGGCCGTCTGGGGGGAGGTGTTGGGGGCGCACCAGTACCGCCTGTACCGCCGCCGCGCCGGGGAATCCGAGTACACGTGTGTCGCCGCCGGCCTCGGGCGGCGGTACGTCGACGTCGAGGCCGCGAGCGGCACCGCCGCGGCGGCCGCGGGCGCCGGGAAGATTGTCGAGTACCGGGTCAGCGCGGTCAACGGCAACGGGGAGAGCCCACCATCCCCGGCACGCGACACCGACCCGGCCGGTGTCATCGACGCCGATCCCCGGCCGGACGAGGTGTTCAGGCGTTCCACCCAGAGCTACGAAAACGGCTATGAAGAGGTGAATCCATGGATCGAGGAGCGGCAGCCCATCCTGAGTTATCCGCGGCCGCAGCGCCGGCACTGGACGGCGTGGCGCCAGTGACCGCGAACCCCGCGGCGCAAACGACCGTGCCGGTGGACCTGGCGGTGGTGGGTCTGCACTTCGGCCGCAAGATGCTCGACGAGCTGCGCGCAGCCGACGGGCTGATCCGCGTCGCCGGCGTGTGTGATCTCGACCAGGATCTCGCCGCCGGCACCGCCGCACGGTTCGCCACGCACCAGTATCCCGACCTGCCGGCGGTACTGGCCGATCCGAACATTCAGGCGGTCGCGCTGTTCACCGGACCGGTGGGTCGGGCCGGCCTGATCCGTCAGGCGATCCGCGCGGGCAAGCATGTGATGACCACCAAGCCGTTCGAGCTCGACCCCGCCGCGGCACACGACGTGCTGACCGAGGCTCGTCGACGCGGGTTGGTGGTGTGGCTCAACTCGCCGTCCCCGCGGCTGCCCGCCGACCTCGCTCAGATCCAGCAGTGGTGCGGCGAGCTCGACCTTGGCCGGCCGGTCGGCGCGCAGGCGGCGATCTGGGCGTCCTACCAGGAGACCGCCGACGGCAGTTGGCTCGACGATCCCGAGCGCTGCCCGGTCGCACCGATCTGCCGACTCGGCATCTACCTCATCAACGACCTGATCCGGCTGTTCGGGCCGGCCCGTCAGGTGCAGGTGATGCAGCGGCGGCTACGCACCGGCCGACCGACCCCGGACAACGCCCACCTCACCGTCGGCTTCGACGGCGGCGTCATCGCGGGCGTCTACTCCTCGTTCTGCGTGGACGACGGCCGGCCGTACCGGGACCGGGCGACGCTCACCTACGAGCGCGGCACCGTCACCCGTACCCGCGACGAATCCGGCACCGTGACGCTCGAGCTGGCTCGCGGCGGCCATCCCGTACTGAGGCAAACGGTGATCGACGCCGAGAACGGGGCGTACCACTGCGACGAGTTCGTCAAGGCCGTCCACGGCGGACATCCCGGCGCCGGGCCGCGCCACGTCGAGGACATCGTGGCCGGAGTCAGCGTGCTGGCGGCGATGGGGCGGGCAGCCGGCTCCGGGCGCATCGAGGACGTTCCCGCGGTCGGCGTGTGATCGTGATGCTCGGCACCGGCCCGCACGGCCGCGGTCGGGGTGGGAGCAGTTCCGCACCCGGTCTCGGCGTGGGCCTCTACGGCCACAACGGACACCAGATCCAGCGGCTGCTCGACGGCCATCCGCGGGCGCGGCTGGTGGCCACCGCCGGCGTGCCGCCGCGGCTGCTGCCCGGTCGATTGCGCGACGACCCGTCGGTGCGCAGGTACGGCAGTCTCGCGGAGCTGCTGCGGGACCCGCGCGTGGACCTGGTGTCGCTGTGTTCACCCCGGCGCGGCGACCAGGCCGGCGACGCCGTCGACTGCCTGCGCGCCGGGCGCGCGGTGTACGCCGAGAAGCCGGCCGCACTCACCGAACCGGATCTCGACCGGATCCTGGGCGCCGCCCGCGAGTCAGGCGTGGCCTTCCGCGAGATGGCCGGTACCGCGTTCGACCAGCCGTACCTGGCACTGCGCTCGCTCGTCGCGGCCGGCACCATCGGTACGGTGGCGCAGATCGCGGTGCAGAAGTCGTACCCGTACCACGACGGGCGGCCGTACGACGACGAGGTGGACGGCGGCCTGATCGGCAACGCCGGCATCCACGCCTTCCGCCTGATCGAACACGCGGCGGGGCAGCGCATCACCGAGGTGACCGGGGTGTGCACGACCTCGGGTTGCCCGCCGGGCCGCAACCTCACCATGGCCGCCTCGCTGACGATGCGCTGCGCCTCCGGCGCCGTGGCCACCGCGACCGTCAACTACCTCAACCCGGCCGGCGTCGATCGGTGGGGCAACGACGAGCTGCGCGTGTTCGGCTCGGCGGGAATGGTGGAGGTCACCGCCGGCGAGACCCGCGGGCGGCTGTTTGTCGGCGACACCGACCGCGGCCGGTTGGACGCCGTCGCGCCAGCACCCGACTACTTCGACCGCTTCGTGGGTCATCTGCTCGACGGGGCACCGATGCCGCTGTCCGTGGACGACGAGCTGCACCCGACCCGCATCGCCATCCGGGCGCGGCAGCAGAGCGCACCAGCGCCACCGCACAGAGAGGTTCCGGCATGACACTGGCCATTCGGCCCGAGAGCACCGTGCTGTTCATCGGCGACAGCATCACCGATGCGGGCCGTGATCGCGAGAACCCGAGTTCACTCGGCTCCGGCTACGCCGCCATGACGGCCGGCCGGTTCACCGCCGAGCACCCCGGGCACCGGGTGCGCTTTCTCAACCGGGGGATCGGCGGCAATCGCGCCATCGATCTGGTCTCCCGCTGGGACACCGACTGTCTGGCCCTCAAACCCGATGTCGTCTCCATCATGGTCGGGGTCAACGATGTGTGCCGGCGTTACGACAACGACGACCCGACCCCGGTCGCGGACTTCGCCGAGCGGTACCGGCGAGTCCTCACCGCGACGGTGGACCAGGGAGCCTCGCTCATCCTGCTGGAGCCGTTCCTGGTGCCGGTCCGCGAACAGGTCTGGGACTGGCGCGAGGACCTCGATCCCAAGGTGGTCGTGGTACGCCGGATGGCACACGAGTTCGGCGCCACCCTGGTCGCCACGGACGGCCTCATGGCGCAGGCCGCCACCGCCAGCAGCCCGGCGGAGTGGTCCACCGACGGGGTGCACCCCACTCCCGCCGGACACGCCCTCATCGCGGGGGCCTGGCTGGCCGCGGTCACCGCGCAGCGCGACTGAACCCAGTCACGCCCACCCATACATCACCCCATTTAGGAACGGGAGTCCACATGCCCACCATCAATCCCCTCGGCGTGCAGCTGTACACGCTGCGCGACGTGCCCACCGACGAACGGCCGACGGTATTCAAGGCTCTCGCCGACGCCGGCTACGGCGCGGTCGAGCCGTTCAACAACAAGGCCGAGTCGCCGCAGCGGCTGCGCGCCGAGCTGGACGCGGCCGGCCTGGTCGTGTCCAGCATCCACAACCGCCCGGCCGAGGACTTCGACGGCGCGGTCGCGACCGCCCGGTCGCTGGGCACCGACACCATCATCGTGCCGTCCGGAGACCGTCGCATGTGGAGCGACGAGGCCGGGGTGCGGCAGTTCGCCCGCGACATGGGAGAGGTAGCCGCGCGGCTCGCGGATGAGGGCATCCGGCTCGGATACCACAACCACGAGTTCGAGTTCGCCGACCTGGGCGGGCGCTGCGCGCTGGAGGTGTTCGCCGACGCGCTGCCACCCGAGGTGGTGCTGGAGGTGGACACCTACTGGGCCGCGGTCGGCGGACAGGACGTACCCGCGCTGCTGCAAAGGCTCGGTGACCGGGTGCGGTTCCTGCACCTCAAGGACGGCCCGGCCACCGACACGGCGGCGCCGATGACGGCGGTGGGCGCCGGCGTGTTGCCGTTCGCCGACATCGTGGCGGCCTGCCCCTCGGCCGAGTGGCACCTCGTGGAACTCGACCGCTGCGCCACCGATGTGCTGCGGGCCGTGCTGGACAGTGCCGAGTGGCTCATCGGCCAGGGACTGGCGCGGCGGGCGGACGAGGCGGCGTGAGCCTGCCGGGGGGCCCGGCCGGGATCGCCGCGCGGCGGTAGCCCGGACCGGGCCCTCCGGCACTTTCGGGCCGCACGTGCTGGAGGTCAGGTCCGCGAGCGAACGCTCGGCGGTGACCGGGTGACTTCACCGCCACGAGCGACGCCGGTCAACCTGCCGTCCGCGACGGTGACGCTCGCGGCGAGGCTGCCGGCCCACCGGAGCGGCACCGCCCTGCGGTGGGCCGGCAGCCTCACCTCGCCGCGCGTGCCTTCGTTGTGGTCCGGCGGCGTGGCTTGGACGCCGGCGAGGTGGGGGACAGGTGGCGGTCGAGCCATTCGAGCATCGCGTCGACCTGCCGGCCGTCGAAGCGGTGCGCCACGTCGTCCAGGCGCAGGTACCGCAGGTTGTCCTCCGCGCCTGCCCGGCGGTACGCCGGGGCGACGCCCTCGTGGAAGCTCTCGATGTGGCTGGCCGGGGCGACGATGTCCTGGCCGCCGCTGATCAGTAGCAGTGGCCGTGGCGCCAGCTGGTTACCCATCCGGGGGCTGGGCCCGCCGGCGATGGTCCGGCGGCGCTCGCCCAGGTCGGCGAAGCTGCTCAGCAGGGTGATGTCGCAGATCGGCATCACCGCCACGGCGCAGCCGATGCGGGGGTCGGCGGCGAGCTTCAGCAGGGTCTGCATGCCGCCGCCGGACTGACCGGCCACCGCGATCTGGGCGGGCGAGGAGACCACGCCCAGGGCGAGCGCGGCGTCGATGAGTTCCGGGGTCTCGGTAGTGACCTGTTCGAGGTAGTCGGGACCCTCGTCGAGCAGGCCGGCGCGGAACAATTCGTTGGTGTCCTGCCAGACCCACTTGCGCTCGCCGTGCCCGGGGGGGTCGGGCAGCAGCACGTTGTGGCCGGCGTTGAGTAGAGCGGAGACGAAGTACGGCGAGACGTAGTCGCCGGCTCCCTGCGGCGGTGCCAGCTCCTCTTTGCGGGCGCCGACGTAGGAGTAGAAGATGACCAGCGACGGCGTCTTCGCCGGCTGCGGCTGGCTCAGCAGGATCGCGGGGATCGGTGCTCCGCTGGTGGACAGCAGCAACTGCCGGCGATGCGGCCAGCCCCGCCAGGGTGAGGCCGGCCCGGGTGGGCCGGCGTAGAACGAGATGTCGCGCACCAGCTCCGCGAGGGTCTCCGCCAGCAGCGGCCCGGTCAGCTCCACGGCGGCGGTGCCCGGCAGGGGGATGAACATGTCGGCCAGCTTGAGCAGCCGGCTGGCCGAGCGCAGCGCCACGTACACGATCCGGGCCGACGCCGCGCGGGCCAGGTTGATCGGCTCCAGCCACGCCTCCTCGTCGCCCGCGCCGCCGAGCAGGATGACCACCGCGCCGGTGGGCAGAGCGGCCGCGCGCTGGGCGCAGTACTCCGGCACGACGGTCGCGCTCGCGGGCACGTCGAGCCGGGCCAACCGGGCGGCCAGCAGGCTGGCCGCGGCGGCGAACACCGGTGAGGCCCACACCTCCACCCGCGAGGCGTGGCGCACCGCCTTGGCGACCTCGGAGGCGGTAGCGTCGCTGCGCAGGCCGCCCGCCACCGCGGCGAACGGGTCGGTGGACCCGCCGGTCGCGGCGGCTCCGTCGGCGGCGAAGTCGGCCGCCACGCCCAGCCGCAGCGCGACGTAGCTGGGGAAGCCGACGCTGCGGGAGAAGCGCGAGACGGTGGGCTGCGCGACATCGCACAGCGCGGCGAACTCGTTGATAGCCAACGCGATGACCTGGGCGGGATCGGCCAGCACGCGTTCGGCGACCCGACGTTCAGATGGTGACAGCGAGTCGAGGGACGCGCGGATGCGATCCAGGGCGGCCGCGCGGGTCCCTGGGCTTGGGGCTTGCTCAAGCAGGGCCATGCTCTGAAGCATACTTCAGCCCGTATCGAAGAATCTATTATCCCCGGCCGACCTGGAGACAGTGATGGTCAAACTCGCGATGTGCGGCGTATGGACACTCCATTGCGAGGGCTGGTATAAATCTTGCGAGAGTTACGTATCTAACATCCTGGCGCGGGTTGACCGGTTGAAAGAGGCGGTGCAATGGTGTCGAGCACGCCGGCGTTGGCGACCACCGGGCAGTCGCGAGGGCTCGGGGCACGTCTGGGCAAGCTCGGCCGCTCGTACTGGCGCCACCGCTACCTCATCCTGATGTTCCTCCCCGGATTCGCGCTGTTCCTGCTGTTCGCCTACGGCCCGCTGTACGGGATCGTCATCGCGTTCCAGAACTACAGTGTGGTCCGTGGGATCAGCGGCTCCTCGTGGGTCGGGCTGCAGAACTTCACCAGCCTCTTCTCCGGGCCGGAGTTCCTGCACGCGCTGCGCAACACCGTCGTCTTCGCCGGTCTGAACCTGGTGGTGATCTTCCCGGCACCGATCGTGCTGGCACTACTGCTCAACGAGTGCCGGTGGAAGTGGTTCGTCCGCCTGGTGCAGACCATCTCATACCTGCCGCACTTCATCTCCTGGGTGGTGCTGGCCGGTATCCTGTTCCAGTTCTTCGGTCAGCTGGGTGCGGTCAACGCCGTCCTGCACGTCTTCGGCTTACCCAGCCAGGCCTGGCTCTACGAGCCGAACAAGTTCTACGTGATCTACGTCGTCTCCGCCATCTGGGCCGGGGTGGGCTGGGGAGCGATCATCTACATCGCGGCGCTCGCCGGAGTCGACCAGCAGCTCTACGAGGCCGCCCGGGTCGATGGCTCCTCCCGCCTGCAACGGATGCGGCACGTGTCGTTGCCGGGCATCGCCCCCACCATCTCCATCATGTTCCTGTTGCAGATCTCCCACTTCCTCGCCGTCGGGTTCGACCAGATCTACAACCTGATGACGCCGATCACGCAAGACAGCGCCGACATCCTGGACACCTATGTGCTGCGCCATGTCTTGTCGTACGACTTCTCACAGGGCATGGCGGCGGCCATCTTCCAGTCCGTCATCGGGCTGGTGCTGGTGTTCATCGGCAACCGCGTGGTGCGTCGTCTCGATCCCGACCAAAGCCTCTGGTGAGGAGTGCCATATCCATGGCCGTACCTACCGCTACCGTCGCCGTTTCCGCCAGTGGATCGCTGGTCGAGCCGCCCGCCGCACCTGGGCGCCGCTGGCGTCGCCGCCAGCGCCGCACCCCCGGGGAATGGGTACTGGACATCTTCATCGTGGTGGTTCTCGCGGTGCTGGCGATCGCCACCCTGTACCCGTTCCTGTTCGAGCTCACCATCTCACTGTCCACCCCCGCCGACGCCCAGCAATCGGGCCTGCACATCCTGCCCACGGACCCGTCCACCGCATCCTGGCACGCCGTGCTCGCCTCGTCCGGCATCCTGCGCGCCTACCTGAACACCATCGCCCGGACCGTGGCGGCGACCGTGCTGACCGTCGTGCTGACCGCGATGATGGCCTACCCGCTGGCTCAGCGCAGCTTCCCGCACCGGCGCCTGATCAACTTCCTGCTGCTGTTCTCGATGCTGTTCTCCGGTGGCTTCATCCCGCTGTTCTTGCTCGTGAAGAACCTCGGCCTGCTGGACAGCCGGTGGTCGCTGGTGCTGCCGGGCGCGGTCGCCGCGATGAACGTCATCCTGATGCGCAACTTCTTCCAGGCCATTCCGGGTGAGCTCATCGACGCAGCCCGCGCCGACGGTGCCTCGGAAATGCGCGTCCTGTTCCGCATCATCCTGCCCCTGTCCAAACCCGTCCTCGCCGTCGTCGGACTGTGGACCGCCCTGGCCAACTGGAACGCCTGGTTCGACGCGCTGCTGTACATCAACGACCCGAACAAGCAGGTCCTGCAAATGTTCATCCGGGACACGGTTCTCACCCAGGCAGACCCGATCCTCGGCGGGACCAATCCGGCCATGCTCGGCGCGGCACCGACGAGCCAGACACTGGGCGCCGCCGCGGTCATGATCGCTACCCTGCCCATCATCGCCCTGTATCCGTTCCTCCAGAAGTACTTCGCGCGAGGCATCCTGCTCGGCTCGGTCAAGGGCTGAAGCCGCCGATCAGAAGAGGCATGTCATGACCACACACCCCACACACAATCCCGTCCAGGTCAGCCGGCGCGGTCTGCTCGCGGCGGCCGCCGGTATCGCCGGCGTCACGGTGTTCGGCACCGCGGCCTGCGGCAGCGATGACGACACGAGCAAGTCCACCAACAGCGCCGCCATCAACTACTACTACCAACCGTGCGGCCTGAAAAAGGGCGCGTACTCGATGACCGAGATGCAGAAGACGTTCGGCATCACGTTCACCGACGTCTACGCACTGTCGATGGACGACTACTCCACCAGGTTCCAGACCAACCTCGCGCAGAACAAGATTCCGGACGTGATGGCCATCAACGGCCCGGACATGCTGCAGAAGTTCGCCGAGCAGGGCGCCTTCGGGGAGGTGCCGGTCGACTTCGTCCGGGAGAACGCGCCGAAGTTCGCGGCCGGCGTGGACAAGTACGTGCCGGCCGCCTGGTCCACCACCCTGTTCGACGGCAAGAACTACGGCTTTCCAGGCATCGGCGGCCCCGGCTCGCGGGCCAACGCGTTCACCGAGTGGCGCAGTGACCTGCTGGAAAAGGCCGGGGTGAGCGGCGTGCCGGACACCATCGACGAGTACGAGAGCGCGTTCGCGGCGCTGAAGAAAATCGGTGTGTACGGCATGAGCACCAACGGTCAGAGCTTCTTCGGCGCCTTCATGACAATCTTCGGTGCCTACGGCGTGCTGCCCATGCAGTGGCAGGTCTCGGGCGGGAAGGTGGTCAACGACTCCGTCCGGCCGGAGACCAAGCAGGCGCTGGAGTTGCTGGCCGCCTGGTACAAGAAGGGCTACATCGACCCCGAGTGCATGGGGCCGGACCCGTCCCCGAAGTTCGTCGCCGGGAAGGTCGCCATGTGGGACTACGGAGGCCCGAGCGACCTGGACCTGACCAACGCCGGCGGCCGGCTGGTCGCCATCAGGAAGACCAACCCGAACGGCAACATCGCCTTCAGCGCTCCGATGCAGGGCCCGGGCGGGCGCAACGGCTGGACCTTCGGCGCCGCGGGCTGGCCCGTCGCCTTCAGCCCGGACGCGGCCAAGGACAAGGAAAAGCTCAAGCACGTCCTGCAGATCTGGGACCGCGTCTGGAGCGACGACGAACTGGCAACCCGGCTGTCCATCGGCGTCGAGGGAACCATGTACAAGCTCACCGACTCGGCCAAGGGCATCGCGGGCGGCTTCGAGTGGATCGGCAAGTACGTCGACCCGTTGGCCCGGCAGGCGGAGGGCTTCAACTCGTACGGCGCCCCCTTCATCGGCCAGCCCAACTGGGACATCGCGGCGTCGCTCGCCCAGCCGGATCCGACCGCCCAGCAGATGATCGCAACCTACGGCAAGTACGCCCGCGCCGACCTGTTCGAGAACTCGATGGCCGTGCCCGGCTCCGGGCAGTACGCCGCCGACCTGCAGAACTTGAAGGTCAAGGCATTCAGCCAGATCATCACCGGGGCGGCGCCGCTGTCCTCATTCGACAGCTTCGTCAGCCAGTGGAACGCCCAGGGCGGTTCGCAGCTGCAAAAGGCCGCCAACGACCTGTACCAGCAGACCGGTGGGGGCAAGCACAAGTGACGGCGGCACGGACCCCGCGCCGGGTCCTGGTCACCGGCGGCGCGGGGAAGCTCGGGATGGCGGTCGGCGCCCGGTTCGCCGCGGCCGGCGTCGAGGTGGTCGCGGTGGACCGGGTCAGCCCGGCCACCCGGCCACCGGCCGGGGTGACGCCGGTGGTCGCCGACCTCACCGACGCCGACACGGTCCGCCGCGTCGCCGCCGGCTGCGACGCGGTGGTGCACGTGGCCAAGGGCGGCCACAACGAGCCGGAGGTCTTCGCGGTCAACACCACCGCGACGTTCAACGTGCTCGCGGCCGTGGCCGCGGCGGGCATCGGACACGCGGCCATCGCGTCGAGCGTCTGCGCGTACGGCACCACGTTCGCCAAACGTCCCTTTCCGTTCCGCTACGCACCGGTCGACGAGGACCACCCGCTCACCCCTCAGGACGCGTACAGCCTGTCGAAAGTGGTCGACGAAGCCACCGGTCGGGCATTCGTGGACGGGTACGGGATGAGCGTGGTGGCGCTGCGGTTCCACTGGCTCGGCGCGGCCGGCGAGGTCCGGGCCGCCGCCGCCCGGCTGGCCGCCTCGGCACCGGCGCCGTCCCGCGACCTGTGGTGCTACACCGAGATCAACGACGCCGCCCGGGCCTGCGAGCTGGCGCTGGCGGTGCCCGAAGGCTTCCATGCGCTGAACATCTGCGCCGCCGACAGCCTGTCGGAGGTGCCCACCGAGAAGCTGCTCGCGCAGTTCTACCCGGAGACCGAGATCCGCACCCCGATCGTGGGCACGGCCAGCGCCTGGTCGATCGAACGGGCCCGGGAAATTCTGGGCTTCGTACCCGAGTACTCGTGGAGAGGCACCACCGCGTGAAAATCACCGATGTCCGGACCGCACTGCTGGGCGACACCCTGGTGGTGAGGGTGACCACCGACGAGGGGATCTGCGGGTACGGCTGCGTCGAGCGGACCCGGGAGTTCGTCCGGCCGTTGTTCGACATCCTGGCGCCATATGTGATCGGGGAGAACCCCACCGAGGTCGAGCGCACGATGCTGAAGATCCGCCGGCTCGGCGCCTTCAAGCCGTGGGGCAAGGCGGTCAGCGCGATCGAGGTGGCCCTGTGGGACCTGGCCGGCAAGGCCGCCGGCCTGCCGATCCACCGGCTGCTCGGCGGCAAGGTCCGGGACCGGGTGCGGGTCTACAACGGCGGCAAGAACTATCCCGGCGACACCCTCGCCGAACAGATCGCCAACCTGAAGGCGGGGCCCGAGGGCTTCACCATGATCAAGGGCGGATCGGCGTTCCACGGCGGCATGTCGAAGGTGCCCAACTTCACATACTCCGAACCGCGCGACGGCTGGGCCTACTCCACCCGCGGCCCGCTCACCGAGTGGGCGCTGAAGGACACCATCAACCGGGTCGCCGAACTCAAGGAGCTGCTCGGCGACGACATCGGGCTGGCCCTGGACTGCGGCCCGGGGTGGACGCTGCCGGACGCCATCAAGTTCGCCAAGGCCGTCGAGCCGTACAACCTGCTCTGGCTGGAGGACCTGCTCACCGGCGACTACACCCCCTACATCAACCCCCGCCAGTACCGCGAGCTGACCGCCAGCACCACCACCCCCATCCACACCGGTGAGCAGATCTACCTACGGCAGAACTTCGTGGAGCTGCTGTCCACCAACGCGGTCCGAGTGATCGGGCCGGATCCGCTGGACGTCGGCGGCCTCGCCGAACTCAAGTGGGTCGCCGAACTCGCCGACGTGTACGGCGTGCTGATCGCCCCGCACGGCACCTTGGACGGTCTGATCGGCCTCGCCGCGCTGGTTCAGGTCTCCGCCACGCTCCCGGACAATTACCTCGCCTTCGAATATCCGGTCGGACGCCCTGACTGGTGGTACGACATCATCACCGGCCTGCCCGACCCGATCGTCAAGGACGGTTTCATCGAGGTCTGGGACGCGCCCGGCCTCGGCATCGACTTCAACGTGGACGAGGCCAAGCGGTACCTGTCCGAACAGGACCAGGGCTTCTTCGACTAGACGGGGGATCACCCGACCATTCCGAAGCCGGCCGCGGATCGCCGCCGGTCCTCCTCACCGTGCCCGCCGGAAGGAGATCGCTCATGGAACTGTCCCGCCGGAGCTTCTTGGTCGGTGCCGCCGGAGTCGCCGCCGCCGGCCTGGGTTCGTCGCTGCTGGGCGGCGGCCAGGCGGCCGCGGCCGGACCGCTGCTGTCGGCACCGGCCACGGTGGACCCGGTGAGCCTGCCCGCGAAGGCGCTGCGCGGCTTCGGCTCGGTGTCCGCCGAGCTGACCGCGCTGGGCACCGACGGCTCGCTGCTGGCCATCCAGTGCGCGGACACCAATGCGGCCAAGCTGGTGCACGCGAAGTACCTGTCCGACCTGACCCGGCTGCCCGGAATCAGCCAGACCACGCTGACCGTGAACGGCCTGACGGTGCCGGTCTACGAGACTCCGACCGGGGTGGTCGCGGCGCTGACCGACGGCGACGCGGTACGGGTGATCGCCGCCACCAGCGCGGCGCAGTTCACCGCCTCGGCCGGGTCAGCGATCCCGGCCGGCACCATCGCCGCGGATTTCGCCGCCCAGACGACGGTGCCGATGTACCTGGACCGGTTCGACAAGTACGGCCTGCTGCTGTACTTCGTGCCGCTGGCGCTACCGCCCGGCTGGACCCGCGGCCAGCCGTACGACTACCGGCAGGACTTCGACTTCGTCGAGGACAACGAGTTGGGCGGCGTCATCTGGGACAACGAGCAGCAGCTCAACACCGGCGAAGGGCTGGCCCGGGTGCCCGACTGGGGCTTCGCCGTCGAGGAGTTCCTCGCCCGCGACGTCCCGGTCCACTTGAACACCCAGCTCGCCGACGGCCTGTGGCTGGCCAACCGCTATCGCGACCAGACGATGCAAAAGATGCCGCAGTACTCCGGCTTCTACGCCACCCCCGCGTCCTACACCTACGCGGTCGGTGCCACCTCGTACTGCTCGACGACCGGCATGGACGCCGAGCTCGGTGTGCTCCAGGATACGGTGCGGCAGTTCGCCGGACACCCCAATGTGGTGGGTTGGCTGGAGCCGCACGGCGAGCTGAGCGGCGGCTCGGGCTCCGTGCTGCTGGCCGAGTTCGGCCCGGTCGCGGATGCCTCCTTCCGGACCTTCCTGCAGGAGCGGTACGCCACCCCGGCCGCGCTGAGCCAGGCCTGGTACGGCAACAGCGGGGCGGTGGCGTCCTGGGACGACGTGCACGTCCCCGAGGTCGCGTCCTTCCTGGGCTGGAGCGAGGACGCTCTCGACGTGGCCGGCTCCTGGCGGGTGCTCTACCCGGGCACCGGATCCCCGCCGACCGGTTGGGACCAGCCGAGCTTCGACGACAGCGGCTGGGGCACCGTGGTCATGCCCGGCAGTGACCGGGTGGAATTCCTGCCCCGGCAGCTGATGGCGGCCCGGCGTTCCGTGCCGGTGCCGGCTGCGTGGCTGTCGGCGCATCCGAGCGTGTGGCTGTACCTGTTCGACCTG
Organism: Rugosimonospora acidiphila; assembly: GCF_039543385.1. Lineage (NCBI taxonomy): Bacteria > Bacillati > Actinomycetota > Actinomycetes > Micromonosporales > Micromonosporaceae > Rugosimonospora > Rugosimonospora acidiphila. The sequence continues at coordinate 14,797 of NZ_BAABJQ010000032.1, read as the reverse complement.
AACACCCAGACCACCATCCCGGTCACCGTCAACGGAAACGCCACCGGCGGCATCCCGGCCGCGGCCATCATGGGTGGCCAGCACTGTGGCGCGCTGGAGGTGACCGACTGGGTCAGCGCCGGGGACAACCTGATCGCGCTGACCCTGCCACAGGGCTACATCGGATACCGGTGCTACCTGTCCGGTGAGGCGCCGGTGCACTACCCCCTGCTCGGACCGCAGAAAAACACCCGCTGGATCGACTTCCAGGACTGGACCCGGTGGATCCGGCAGGGCGCGGTCCGGCGCGGAGTGGAAATGATCCGCCAGGAGGACGCCACCCGGCCGGTCAACCTGATGTCCCCGGACACCTACGCCGACCTGTTGAAGCAGGTCGCCGCGGACTTCGGCGGGAACTTCCACAACACCGGCTACATGGCCGGGGTCTGGGCGGATTACCACCCCCTGCTGTCGCGCAGCGCGGGTCGTCCGTCCACCGCGGAGCCGGGCAACGGGGCGCCGGACGCCGCGCAGCTCCAGGCGTGCTTCGGCCGGTGGATCAGTGAGGGCCTCAACGGCGTGCACTACTTCGGCAGCCAGCAGGACATCATGTCCAAGCCGGACGTGCTGGCGGCGTTCCAGGACAACATCGCGCTGTACCGCAGCATCGGCAAATACCACGTGCCCCCCGCCGAGGTGGCGGTGCTGAACGGGTTCCGGGTCAACGGAAACGGGACGTGGCCGTGGCTGCCGGACGCTGATGTCTGGGTCCCCGGTGGCTATTGGAAGCAGCCGATGACGGCGTTGTTGCTGCCGCTGTGCCCGCGCGACGCGGTCACCGAGGCGGACTTCGCCGACGGCACCGTCAACCGGTATAGAGTGATCATCGATTCGAACACGTCCTTCATGGACGATGCGCTGATCGAACAGATCGAGACCTGGGTCCGCGACGGCGGCACCTTCATCACCTACGTGCAGACCGGCCGGCACACCACCACCGACGCCAACGCGTGGCCGATCAGCGACCTGACCGGGTACGACGTGGCCAGCATCGACCCGTACGAACAGAACGGGTCGTACCAGCCGCGAGTCTCACATCCCATCTCGGCGGCGCCGGGCCAGACGCTGCTCGCCGACACCTCCTGGCTGGCCAACGTCCGTGGTGGCGGCCTGTCCCTGAGCAAGGTCGCGCCCGAGTGCGAGGACGTGCTGCTGTGGGACGACGGGTCGGTCGCCGTCGGCACCCGTCCGCTCGGCAACGGCCGGATCATTCATCTCGGCTGGCACGTCTCAGGCACCTCCGCGACCGCGCTGCTCGACCAGGTGCTGCACTACCTGGACGTGGCAAGGGTGCCGGCCAAGGCCACCGCCGGGATCTGTCGGCACTACATCTCCAACACTGGTCTGCACGACGTCTGGGTGCTGTTCAACGAGTCGGCCGGCACGATCAGCACCGACCTCACGTTCGCCTCGCCCGGGGCGCCCACCGCGCTGAGCCAGATAACCGGCACCGCGACCACTCCGGTGACGACCGTGAACGGCGTACCCGGGGTGTACGGCATCAGCCTCGCGGCCTGGGAGACCAGGCTCTACCTCAGCCCGCGCACCGACGTGCCGCACTCCGCCCTCGACTGGCTCAACCTGCAGCGGGACTGGTGGGCCGGCACCACCGCGCCGAGCCCGACTCCGCTGCCGACTCCGGCCCAGCAGCAGCGCAACAGCGTGGCTCTCAGCGACGAATGGGCGTTCCAGCCGGTGGACGACCTCACCGCCGCGCAGATCGCCGCGCTGGTCCTGCCCGGAGTGGACGACTCGGCCTGGGAGCGGCGGGATCTCGGTGTCTGGGGCATGCCCGACCACCCGGACGTAGCGCACGCCGTGCTGCGCAGGACCTTCACCATTCCGTCCGGCTGGGCCACCGGCGACACCGAACTGTGGATGGCGATCGACAAAGAATCGTCAGTGTTCAAGGACGCCGGTCGGATCTATGTGGACGGTGCGTTGATCCAGAACTTCAACGCCGGCGGGCTGGTCGGGCTGGCGGCGAACACCCTGCTCCCGCCGGGCGAGCACCTCATCGCCCTGGAGGTGCAGGGCAGTGGCATGGCGACCGGCGTCACCTCGAACGCCTGGGTTTACCACCTGCCCGCGCCGGACGCCACCCAGGACCTCAGCGGCAGCTGGGCGCTCACCGGCACCGACGGCATTCACGACGCCGGCACGGTCACCATGCCCGGCGCGTTCACCGGACTGTTCATGGCGCGGGACGTCAGCATCGACGCCTCCCGCTCCGGCTCCACCGCGGTGCTGTATGTGCACCGGCCCGGAGCGTCCGTCAACGGGGTACTGATCAACGGCACCTTCATCGGCGATATCTATCCGGCAACCAGGCTGGGCGACACGCTGCTGGTCAACATCACCACCAAGGTGCGCTTCGGCCAGACCAACCGCATCGAGCTGGTCTCCGTCATCCCCACCGCCGCGTTGAACGTCACCGGCATCGAAATCCGCTACTACAACCCCTCCGTCTACCCCTGATCCGAGCGCATCGCGCCGGGAAAGGACAACGATGATGGAAGTATCGCGACGAAGACTGCTGTCTGGTGCGGCTGGCATGGCCGCCGCCGGCCTGGGGTCCTCGGTGCTGCTGGGCGAGGCAGACCCGGCCGCGGCCGCCCCGGCGACGCCCGCGGCCGGCTCACCACCCCTGGCGCACCTGCCGGCCACGGCTCTGCGCGGCTACGGCACCCTGGCCGCGGACTCACTGCGCATCGGTGACCTGTCGGTGCTGCGGATCCAGTGCGCCAGCACCGATTCGGCCAAGCTGGTGCACGCCAAATACCTGTCCGACCTGACCCGGCTGCCCGGAGTGACCAGGACGACGCTGTCCCTCGGTCCGCTTACGCTGCCCCTCTACCAGACCGCGGCCGGCGTGGTCGCCGCGCTCACCTCCGACAAGACCGTGGTCATCCTGGCCGCCAACGGGAAGCCCGAGTTCACCACGCACGCGGCCACGGCCATCCCGAAGGGTGCCCGGACCGCCGACTTCGGCCCGCAGGTCGACGTCCCGCTGTACCTGGACCGGTTCGACAAGTACGGCCTGCTGTTCTACTTCGCGCCGTTCGCGCTGCCGCTGACGTGGGACCACACCAAGGTGTACGACTACGGCCAGGACTTCGACTTCATCGAACAGAACGGCCTCGGCGTGGCCCTCTGGGACCAGCCGCTGGAAATCAACAGCGCGGAGGGGCTGACCCGGGTGCCGGACTGGGACTGGGTCGCGGCGGAGTTCGCCAGGCGCGGCATCCCCGCCCACATCAACACCCAGATCGCCGACGGCATGTGGCTGCCCAACCGGTACCGCGAGCAGACGATGCAGAAGATGCCGCAGTACACCGGCTACTACGGCAACCCCGGAGCGTCCAACTACGGGGTGGGGCCGATCTCCTACGCCGCGACGACCGCGATGGACGCCGAACTCGGCCAGTTGCAGGACACCGTGCGGCAGTACGCCGGATCGGACAATGTGGTGGGTTGGCTGGAGCCGCACGGCGAGCTCAGCGGCGCGCCCGCCTCGGTCGCCCTGGTCGAGTACGGACCGGTCGCGGACGCATCCTTCCGCACGTTCCTTACGAACCGGTACAAGGAACTGTCCGCGCTGGCGACGGCCTGGCACGGCAGCGCCGGCGCGATCGCATCGTGGGATGACGTGCACGTGCCGGAGGTGGCCTCGTTCGTCGGCTGGGGACCCGAGGCGGTCGACCTCACCGGCACCTGGCGGGTGCTGTACCCGGGTGCCGTGGCGCCGCCCTCCGGCTGGGACCAGCCGGGCTTCGACGACACCTCCTGGGGCAGCCTGGTCATGCCGGGCAGCGACCGGGTGGAGTTCCTGCCCCGGCAGGCAATGCTGGCCCGAGGCACGGTGGCGGTGTCCGCGGACTGGCTCGCCGCCCACCCACGCGTGTGGCTGTACAGCTTCGACCTCAACAGCGGCTTCGCGGCGCCGATGCCCGTCTCGATCAACGGCCACCCGACCGCCGGGATCCCCGTGCAGCTGCTCCAGCACTTCGGCTCGGTCGAGGTGACCGGCCTGCTGCAGGCCGGCGACAACCTGGTCACGCTGACTCTGCCGCAGGGCTACCTCGGTTACCGTGCCTTCCTGACCGGCGACGAGCCGAAGCAGTACCCGAGCCTGGGGCCGCAGAAGAACGCCCAGTGGGTCGACTTCCAGGACTGGAGCCGGTGGATCCGGCAGGGCGCGATCCGGCGCGGCGTGGAGATGATCCGCCAGGTGGACGCGCAGCGGCCGGTGAACCTGATGTCCCCGGACAGCTACGCCGACCTACTCAAGCAGGTCGCCGCGGAATACGGCGCGAACTTCCACAACACCGGCTACGCTGCCGGCTACTGGGCGGAATTCCATCCGTTGCTGATGCGCAGCGTCGGGCGACCGTCCACGGCGGAGCCGGGCGCCGGCCCCCAGAACGCCGATCAGCTCCGGTACTGCTTCGGTCGGTGGATCAGCGAGGGCCTCAACGGGATCACCTACTTCCCGTCTCAGGAAGACGCCATGTCCCGGCCCGATGTGCTGGCGTTGTTCCTGGCCAACCGGACCATGTACGAGAGCATCGGCAAGTACCACGTGCCAACCGCGCAGGTCGCGGTGCTCTACGACATGCGCCTGCCCGGGCACGGCGCGTTCCCGTGGCAGCCCGACCCCAACGTGTGGCTGCCCGGTGGCTACTACGCCACCAACAGCGGGTACGCGCTGCTGCCGGTGTGCCCCCGAGACGGCGTGTCCTACCTGGACTTCGCCGACGGCACGGTCGACAAGTACCAGGTCATCATCGACGCCAACTCCCCGTTCATGGACGAGCAGCTGGTCGACCAGATCGAGGCGTGGGTGCGCAAGGGCGGCACCTTCATCACCTACATGCAGACCGGCCGGCACACCCCCACCGAGGTCGACGCCTGGCCGATCAACCGGCTCACCGGGTACGAGGTGACCGGCAAGGACACCTACACCGCCCACCAGCCGGCCCTCGGGCAGCAGTCCTACAGCGCGGACGCCTCGCACCCACTGACCCCGGCTGCGGGCCAGCCGGTGTTCACCGACACCACCTGGCTGGCCGGGGTCCGCGGCAGCGGGCTGCGGCTGCGCAAGGTCGCCGCCGACGCGCAGAACCTGCTGCTGTGGGAGGACGGCACGGTGGCGGCCGGAATGCGCAAGCTGGGCAACGGCCGGATCATTCACCTCGGCTGCCACTTCGAAGAAATCATGGACCGGAACCCGGCCCCCGACACCACCCGGTTTCTCGGCCAGGTGATGGACTACCTGAAGGTCGAGCGGGTGCCGGCCTCCGCGGCGGACGTGGTGTTCCGGCACTTCATCTCCAACACCGGCCTGCACGACGTGTGGGTGCTCTACAACGACACGGCCAACCCGGTCACCACGAACCTGAAGTTCACCGGCCCGCACCCGCCCACCGAGCTGAGCGAACTGAACTCGTCGACGATCACCCCAGTGACGACGACGAACGGTCAGCCTGGGGTGTATGGCATCATCCTGCCCGCCTGGGAGACGCGGATGTTCATCAGCCCACGCTCCGATGTGGTCGGTTCGCCGCTGGAGTGGCTGACGCTGCAGCGCGACTGGTGGTCCGGCACCGCGAAGCCGGACCCGACGCCGCTGCCGACCCGGGCTGAGCTGCAGCGCAACGTCGTCGCCTTCCGCGACGACTGGGCGTTCCTGCCGGTGGACGGCGCGGCTGCGGCCGACATCGCCGCGCTGACGGCGTCCGATGTGGACGATTCCGGGTGGGAGCGGCGCAGCCTCGGCATCTGGACCCACCCGGATCACCCCGAGGTGCGCCACGCCGTGCTTCGCCGGACGTTCACCATCCCGGCCGACTGGACCAGCGGTGACATCGAGCTGTGGCTGGCCATGGACCGGGAGAACACCACCTTCCACGACACCGGCCGGATCTACCTGGACGGCAAGCTGATCCGGGACTTCAACGCCGGGGGACTGTCCGGGCTGCCCGCCACCGCGCTGCTGCCGCCGGGCGATCACGTCATGGCACTGGAAATCCAGGGCGCCAGCGTCGCCACCGGCGTGACGGCCGAAGCGTGGGCGTACCACATCCCGGAGCCGACGGCACGCCAGGACCTCTCCGGCTCCTGGACCGTCACCTCCGCCAATGGGCTGCAGGAGACCGGAGAAGTCAGCCTGCCCGGCAGCTTCACCGGATCCTTCGCCGCCCGGGACGTGACGATCGACGCGTCGCACGCGGGGTCCAATGTGGTGCTCTACGTGCAACGCCCGGGGGCCTCGCTCAGCGGGATCCTCATCAACGGCACCGTCATCGGCGACCTGTACCCGGCGCTGCGGGCAGGCGACAACCTCCTGGTGAACATCACCAACAAGGTCAAGTTCGGCGGTACCAACCAGATCGAGCTGTTCTCCTCGAACAGCGCCGCGGCAGCGAAGATCAATGGCGTCGAAATCCGCTTCTACGACCCGGCCGTCTACCCGTAATCACTGCGATCCGAAGAGGGTAATACCGTGCACGACGACCGCCACCTGGTCGAGAACCGCGTGGAACAGATGCTCATCCGCCGGCTCCGGCCGGCCATCTACGCCGACTCGACCGGCCTGCGGGTCGAGTCCTGGCCGGTGCCGGACGAACCGGTCCCGGTCACGGACGCCCTCGCGGCGTCGTACACGCCCTTCGCCGTCGGCTCGGCCTGGGGGCCGGCCTGGTCGACCACCTGGTTCAGGGTGCGCGGCCAGGTCCCCCCGGGCTGGGTCGGGCGGCGGGTCGAGGCGGTCATCGACCTCGGCTTCAGCCATCCCAGCCCGGGGCGGCAGGTCGAGGGGATGGTGTACGACCCGGCCGGGCGACCCATCAAGGGCCTGGCCCCGCGCAACACCTATGTACCCATCACCCCGTCGTCGGCCGGGGGCGAAGAGGTTCTGCTCTATGTGGAGGGGGCGGCGAACCCGCACCTCGCCGCGATGCGTGGCTCCGGCGATCCGCGCGGGGACAAGCTGACCGCCGACCGCGAGCCGCTGTACCGGCTCACCCGCGCCGACCTCGCCGTGCTGGACGAGGAGGTGTGGCAGCTCGTCCTGGACGTGGAAGTCCTCTGGGAGCTGATGCGGGAACTGCCCGAGCAGGAGGCCCGCCGGCACCAGATCCTGCGCGCCCTGGACCGGATGCTGGACACCCTGGACCTCAACGACATCTCAGCGTCGGCTGGGCGCGGCCGGGCCGCCCTCGCCGACGCGATGTCCCGGCCGGCCCACGCCAGTGCCCACCGGATCTCCGCGGTGGGCCACGCGCACATCGACAGCGCCTGGATGTGGCCGATCCGGGAGACCATGCGCAAATGCGGCCGGACCTTCGCCAACGTGACCGCGCTGGCCCACGACTACCCGGAGCTGGTGTTCGCCTGCTCGCAGGCGCAGCAGTACGCCTGGGTCAAGGAACACCAGCCACTGGTCTTCGAACGCATCAAGGCCGCCGTGCGGGCCGGCAACTGGCAGCCGGTCGGCGGTATGTGGGTGGAGTCGGACACCAACCTGCCCGGCGGTGAGGCGCTGGCCCGCCAGTTCATCCACGGCGCCCGGTTCTTCCGGGACGAGTTCGGGGTCGAGACCGAGGGTGTCTGGCTGCCGGACTCGTTCGGCTACAGCGCGGCCCTGCCACAGCTGGCCCGGCTGGCCGGCGCACGCTGGTGCGTGCTGCAAAAGCTCAGCTGGAACGAGACCAACCGACTGCCGCACAACACCTTCTGGTGGGAGGGCATCGACGGCACCCGCCTGTTCGCCCACCACTCGCCGATTGACACCTACGCTTCCGCCCTCACCGGCGAGGAGCTGGCCCACGCCGCCCGTGGCTACACGGAAAAGGGCGTGGCCACCACCTCGCTGGCGATGTACGGCTACGGTGACGGGGGCGGCGGTCCGACCAGGGAGATGTTGGAAAAGGCGCGCCGGCTGCGCGACCTGGAGGGCTCCGCCACCGTCACGGTCGAGTCGGTCAGCGCCTTCTTCGACCGGGCGATGGCCGAGTACCCGGACCCGCCGGTGTGGTCCGGCGAGCTGTACCTGGAGTCGCATCGCGGCACCTACACGACACAGGCCGCGATGAAGGCCGGCAACGCCCGCAGCGAACGGCTGCTGCGCGAGGCCGAGCTCTGGGCGGCCACGGCGGCCCTACACAACGGATTCGCCTACCCTTACGAGGCGCTCGACCGGCTATGGCGGACCGTCCTGCTGCATCAGTTCCACGACATCCTGCCGGGTACCTCCATCGCCTGGGTGCACCGCGAGGCCCGGGCCGCCTACGCACGGGTGGGGGAGGAGCTGACCGGCATCATCGACGCGGCGGTCGCCGCGCTGGGCGGTTCCGCGGGAGCCGCTGTCCTCAACGCGGCCCCGTACGATCGGGCCGAGGTCATCACTTTGTCGGCCGAGCCGAGTACCGGCGGGGGCCAGCAGGAGCTGTCCGACGGCCGCGCCGCCACCTGGGCGGTAGCACCGGCGCTCGGCGTCGGGACGATCGTCGGCGGGACCCCCGCAGGCGTGCTCCCGGTGACCGTCGACGGCCGGACGCTCGACAATGGACTGATCCGGATCAGCCTCGACGAAAACGGGTTGATCACCTCGATCTATGACCATGTCGCCGGCCGCGAGGTGATCCCGGCCGGTGGCACCGCCAACCTGTTGCAGCTGCACCCCGACCACCCGACCAACTGGGACGCCTGGAACCTCGACCCGCACTACCGGCACCGCCGCACCGATCTCGTTGTCGTTGACGCGATCGACGTCGTCGACCAGGGGCCGTTGCTGGGCGCGATCCAGGTCCGGCGCTCGTTCGGCCGGTCGACGCTGACTCAGACTCTGACTCTGCACGCCGGCAGCCGCCGACTCGACGTGGTCACCGACATCGACTGGCGGGAAGTGGAGCGGGTGCTGAAGGTGGCCTTCCCGCTCGACCTGCACGCCGACCGCGAATCCGCCGAAATCCAGTTCGGCCACCTGCACCGGCCGATCCACACCAACACCAGCTGGGACGCGGCCCGCTACGAGCTGCCCGCGCAGCGCTGGATCCACCTCGACGAGGCAGGCTACGGTATCGCGGTGTTGACCGGTTCGACGTACGGACACGACATCCAGCGATTTGGGCGAGCCGGCGCGGCGACCACCACGACGGTACGGCTGACTTTGCTGCGCGCCCCGCGCAACCCGGATCCGAACACCGACCGTGGGCCGCACCGGATCAGCTACGCGCTCGTCCCGGGCGCCACCATCGCCGACGCGGTGGCCGAGGGGTACGCGTTCGACCTGCCGCTGCGCCCGGCGGGTGCAGTCCGAGCGGTGCCGCCGCTGGTCACGGTGGACAACCCGGCCGTGGTCGTGGAGGCGGTCAAGCTCGCCGACGACCGGTCCGGCGATGTCGTCGTCCGGCTCTACGAGTCCCGGGGCGGCAAGGCGCGGACCCAGGTGCGCACCGGCTTCCCGCTTGGCGGAGCCTGGCTGGTCGACCTGCTGGAGCGGCCGATCGCGGACGCGTCCACCGCGGACGGTGCGGTCGCCCTGGCGCTGCAGCCGTTCGAGATATCCACCCTGCGGCTCGCCGGCCGGCGATGATGGACTCCCTGACCGACACCCTACGGGCGGTGCTGGACGCGGTGATCCCCGCCGACGACTACCCGTCGGCCAGTGCGGCGGGTGGCGAGGAGTTCCTCCACCGGGTGCTGGTCGAGCGTCCAGACTGGGCACCCCGGTTGCGGCGGGTGCTCCGGCTGGTCGACGCGCGGACACTCACCGCGTACGGCGTCGCCTTCGCCCTCGTCGGCGCGGACCGCCAGGCCGCCGTGCTCGACCAGCTCGCCGACGACCAGGACTGGGCCTGGCTGGCCGGGCTGATCGCGGCCGGCTACTACGCCGATGAGGGCAACGGCGGCAACCGCGGCGAGGCGTCCTGGGAAATGCTCGGCTGGCGCCCCGCACCGTGCGGGCCCCCACCCAACGAGTCGGCCGGCAGCGGCCCCCACCTCATCAGTCCAGACCAGCTGCGGGACCGCTACGACGTGGTCGTGGTGGGATCCGGCGCCGGCGGCGGTACCGTCGCAGGTGTGCTGGCCGAGGCAGGCCGCTCCGTTCTGGTGATAGAGGCCGGCAGCTGGCCGGCCACTGCCGAGCTGGCCACCGATCACCTGCGCAGTCCGCGGATGCACTGGGGCCTGGCCCCGGTTACCGGCCCGCCCGCGACCGGGCATCCGCGGGTGCTCGACGACGGCACCCACCGGACACTGCTGGACCCTCGGGATCCGCAGTGGAACAACAATGCGTTCACGGCCGGCGGCGGGACCCGGGTGTATGGCGCCCAGGCGTGGCGGTTCGGACCGCTCGACTTCACGATGGCCACGCACTACGGCGTGCCGGATGGCAGCGCCCTGGCGGACTGGCCGTTCGGATACGCCGAGCTCGCGCCGTACTACGAACGGGCCGAGTGGGAAATCGGGGTCAGTGGCGGCCCCGACACCGGCCCGTACGCGGGCCAGCGGGCCCGGCCGCTACCCATGCCGCCGCTGCCCGCCGGCCAGGCGCACGAACGGCTCGCCGCCGGCGCGCGGACACTCGGCTGGGACCCCGTCACCGTCCCGCTGCTGATCAACTCCACCGAGTACCAGGGTCGTCCCGCCTGCCAACAGTGCGCCATGTGTGTCGGCTTCGCCTGCCCGGTCGACGCGAAGAACGGCAGCCAGAACACCATGCTGGCCCGGGCACTGGCAACCGGCCGGTGCGAGTTGCTGCTCGAAGCGCAGGCGCGTCGACTCGTGGTCGGCTCCGGCGGCTGGGTGCAACGCGTGTCGTTGGTGGGGCAACGAGACGGCCGCCGGTGGCAGCGCGAGGTCGCGGCGGCGGAATTCGTCATCGCCGCCGGGGCGGTGGAGACCGCCCGGCTGCTGCTGAACTCCGCGCACGACGGTGAGCCGGCCGGCCTGGGCAACGGCACCGACCAGGTGGGCCGGTACCTGCAAGGGCACCTGTACACCAGCGCGGTCGGCATTTTCCCCGACCAGATCGAGGATCTGGTCGGCCCGGGAGCGTCGATAGCGGTCGGCGGGTTCCGGCACGACAATGCCGGCATCGTCGGCGGCGGCATTATCGCCAAGGAATTCGTACCCACCCCGGCCACCGTGTTCCGCCAGCTGTCCGAGGCGGGCCTGATCGGCCGGCACGGTGCCGCCGCCAAGCGCGGCATGCGCGAGTTGACCCGGCGGATGATGCGGGTCGCCGGCCCGATCCAGGAGGTCACCACGGCGACCGCGCGGGTTCGGGTGGACCCGGCGGTCGCGGACCGCTTCGGGGTCCCGGTCGCCCGGCTCAGCGGTGCCCCGCACCCGGAGGACCACCGCGGCCGGGCGTTCCTCACCGAACGGTGCGTCGAGTGGTTGCTCGCCGCCGGCGCCACCACGGTGGTACCGGCGGTGGCCGGCCGCAGCCGCGGGCCGAGCGGCGGCCAGCACCAGGCCGGCACCACCCGGATGGGTGATTCCCCGGCCACCTCGGTCACCGACCCGACCGGCCGGATCTGGGGCCACCCCAACGTCCGGGTCGCCGACGGCGGCCTGCACGTCACCAACGGCGGGGTCAACCCGGTGCTCACCATCTTCGCCAACGCGCTGCGGGTGGCCGACCACATGCTTACCGGGCAGGCTCGGGTCGCGGCCTACGGTATCGGGTAGGACTCCGGACTATTCGGTACCGGGTCGCGGCGCCATCCGCAGGAGCCGCTCGGGCGTATCGCGCAGCACGGACGACGCGATCGACAACGCGTCTTCGACGCTGTACTGCCCGCGCTGGACGCGTTCGGCGAGCGCCTTCGCGAAGGACTTGCGGACGATCATCGCCTTCGCGTAGGTCCACTCGATCGTGTACGCGTCAGAGAAGAAGCCGCACTGACTCGGAAGTGGCACCATGTCGAGCCGCTCGCCGATGATCTGCGCGATGGCGTCGGGGTAGAAGTTTTGCCACCAGTACCCGGCGAGCGTGAAGTTCGGCAGCTCGCGGGCGAGCGTGCACAGTCCCTGGTTGGCGTGACGGGTGGCGTTGTTGCGTTCCGGTATCGAGGTCTCGGCGTTTCCGCAGGAGTGGGACGCTGTCGACGCCGCCCTCGCGGGGCTGGACGTGGGCGAGCCCATGACTCTGCTGTCCCTGCCGGACATCGCTGACTGGGACAGGTTCGACGCGGCCCGCCAGGCAATGATCCAGAACCTGTCGCGGTCGGCCCCGGCCGACCGCTACCGGAACTGATTCAGCCCGCGCAGAGGTCCTCGTCGGGGTGGAGTTCCTGCACTTCCCGATGAGGACCCTGCGGGCATTGAGACTCTGGACCGTACGGGGCCTGGCCGTACGGTCGGCACCGCACAACCTGAGGATGGGAAAGAGTTCCGGTGCCCTCACGGCTGGCAGCGGTACCCGCACCGTTACTCCTCGTCGGGCTGTCCGCTCCGTTACAGAGAGTAGATGTTCGCGGTGTCCCAGAAGGTGATGCCCAGGTCGACGGCCTGTCGGAAAATCGGCTCGGCCTCGTGTCGTGGTGGGGTTATCGCCGCTCGATCATCTGCATCTGCTCTTCGGTGTGGTGGTCACCCTCGGCCGGGGTGAGGGCGTCGAGGGCCGCGACGTGTTCCGGGCTGAGTTCGACCGTGTCCGCGGCGGTGTTCTCTTCCACGCGGCTGACCCGCCTGGTGCCAGGGATGGGAACGACGTCGTGACCCTTGGCGAGTAGCCAGGCCAGGGCCACCTGGGCCGAGGCGGCGCCCACTTCATCGGCGACCGCCTGCACCTCGTCGGCGATCCGCAGGTTGCGTTGGAAGTTCTCGCCGGTGAAACGCGGGTTGGTCTTCCGGAAGTCGTCATCGTCGAGACTCTCGAGGTCGGCGATGGATCGTAGGGAGCCGGTGAGGAAGCCGCGGCCGAGCGGTGAGTACGCCACCAGGCCGATGCCCAGTTCGCGCAGTACGGGAAGCACCTGCTCCGGGTCGCGGGTCCAGAGGGAGTATTCCGATTGCAGCGCCGCGACGGGGTGGACGGCGTGTGCGCGGCGGATGGTGTCGATCCAGGCCTCGGACAGGCCGATTTGGCGGATCTTGCCTTGTTGTACCAAGGCGGCGAGTGCCTCCATGGTGTCCTCGATCGGGGTCCGCGGGTCGACGCGGTGCTGATAGTAGAGGTCGATGTGATCGGTGCCGAGGCGCCGTAATGATCCCTCGACGGCGATGCGGATGTTGTCCGGGCTGCTGTCGAGCGTCCCTGGGCCGCGGCCGTTGTGTGCGACCAGGCCGAACTTGGTGGCCAGTACGACTTCGTCGCGGCGGCCCCTCAGCGCCCGGCCCACCAGCTCCTCGTTGACGTACGGGCCGTAGATCTCCGCGGTGTCGATGAGCGTGACGCCGAGATCGAGCGCACGGTGAATGGTACGGATCGACTCCGCGTCGTCGCTGCCGGCGCCGCTGTAGCCGTGGGACATCCCCATCGCGCCCAGGCCGATCCGGGCGACCTCGAGTTCGCCGAGCTTGGCGATACGCATGTTCTTCCTCCGTGTCGTTCATTGAGGTGAGACTCCGCTGTTCCACCGCGGGCACGACTGTCGCCTGTTGCCGTAGGCGGCTGCTGTGTCGATGTGCGCCGGCAGCCGGTCGACAGGGCCGCCTCGACCGCGGAGCGGGTCTGCTCCAGCGGGGTCTGGAAGACGCCGAACCCGAGAGCGGGCGTCCCGACGCCGTTGTCCAGCCCTAAGTGCGCTGTAGCGGACATGAAACGGTTCCGGGGGCCGGCTGGGCGAAGATCACGTCACGCCGCAGGCCGGCGGCCCGGATGCGACCCGCGCCGCTACGCAGGGCACGAACGAATCAGGGGTTGGCCGGGCCGCGCGCCGAGCGCACATACAGGCCATCGCCCGCGCGCACGACCCGGATCGTCACGTACGGCCGGAGCGTGCCGTCCGGCCGCGATGACGCGAGCCTCAGCTCCTCCGCGCCGCCGACCGCAGCCAGCTCGTCGCTCGCCCAGGACGCGGTCCTCGATCCCCGTGTCACAGCGCCTCCTTCCCTGCTTTGGCCCCATGCCCGATCGGGCCGAATCACGTCCGCAGGCCCGAGGCCGTTGACGCAGGCGCGTCCGACGTCCACCAGCACACACCGCATTCCCGGGCCCAGGGAGCTTCTGCCGAAACGGGTACTGGCGGGGTCCCCCTGCGTGGCGCTCATGGAACGGCGGGCGCCGACGATCCGAGGCGGGGTCGACGTGCCGGTCGGCGTCGGCGGCTCGTTCACCGTGCCGCCCGTCACGTCGCTGATCCGGTTGCCGGCCGCCGCCAGGTCCGCCGCCGTGATCCGCAAGTTATATCGGCAGCGCGACGTCGACGAGTGGCGTCGAGGTGACCACGGCGAAGCCGAGCTTGGCGAACGCCAAACGACGCGCGGCCGTGGGTGCGGGTGACGCCGCAGCCCAAATCAGGACTAATGCGGGTGAGCGGATAAAGGGGACAAGGCGGTCGCCTGGTTCTGGCTGGCGCCGGCGTCTTTCGGCTGGAGGACGTTGCGCCGCAGGCGGTGGGCGGACATCGGTCAAAGGGGGTAACGGCAGGAACCCCCTCACGCCGGGCGAGCTGCCTAGCCTAGAGGTATGGGCATGGACAACCGCAGCGAGGTACGCGCGTTCCTCACCTCGCGGCGGGCGAAGATCAGTCCGGAGCAGGCCGGCATCCCGGCGTATGGCGGCCGTCGCGTGGCCGGG